>JAGDAG010000164.1 GCA_017959625.1 Abditibacteriota bacterium
AATAGAGATATTCGGACTGATATGTGTTGGCCGCTCATGCAGCCGGCACATTTTTTTACCTGTCTGTATTCGTCGGCAGTTCACCGCTGTGCTCATGTGTATTATACCACAACAGTAAGTGTGTGTCAACATGTTAAGACGCTATATATGGATATTTTTTCAGTCAGTGTCCCTCTCGGGCATTTTTCGGTTTTTTCCCTTCTTCCTTATAGTATAAGGAAGAAGGGTCTCGGTGCGATCCGGTCAAAAAACAGCGAAATCATTTCAACAAATTATAGCGAACTGACTGTCATTCCGGGCGGAACTTGATTTTCCTATTTACCTTGCGGTATAATAGGTAATAGAAACGAAAGGCGGTGTTTTATGATATCAACAAAAGGGCGCTACGCGGTGCGGGTGATGATAGACCTTGCCGGCTGCGGAAAAGACGGATATATCCCCCTGAGAGATATAGCGGCGCGCCAGGAGATAAGCAAAAAATATCTGGAGATAATAATGAAGGAGCTGGCGGACGGGGGCATGGTGAAGGGCGCCAGCGGAAAAGGCGGCGGATACAAACTGTGCCGCGCGCCGGAGGAATATACCATAGGCGAGATCCTTGAACTCATGGAGGGGACCCTCTGTCCCGTGGCGTGTCTTGCGGACAAAAACTACCCCTGCTCCCGGAAGGACAAATGCCCCACGCTGCCCATGTGGAAGGAATACGACAGGCTTTCCCGGGATTTCTTTTATTCCCGCACCCTGGCCGGCCTTGTGGCGGACAAAAAATAAAATGCCGGCGCTCCGGCGTTTTTTTTTGCTTCGGACGCGTCCCGGCGCCTTTACGGCCCCTTGGTTCTCCGGGAAACACATGGCCCCCGATATATGGTATAATATAATCGTATTACAGGGCGGCTTTTTTTTGCGCCGCCCGGTCCCGGGAGACGAAATATGACTTTTGAAACCGATATCTTTTCGCTTTTTGACAAAAAGTGGGCGCTTCTCTGCGCAGGAACGCCGGAAGACCATAATTCCATGACCATAAGCTGGGGGGCCCTGGGCACCCTTTGGGGCGCTCCCTGCGCCACGGTTTACGTGCGTTTTTCCAGGCACACCTTCGGATTCATGAACGATAACGAATACTTTACCGTAAGCTTTTATCCCGAAAAATACAGAAAGGCCCTGGCTCTCATGGGCAGCCGCTCCGGCAGGGATATCAACAAGGACGAGGCCGCCGGGCTCACCCCCGAGGCTCTTGAGAACGGCGTCACCTACAAAGAGGCGGAAGTGACCCTGGTGTGCAGAAAGCGCTATGCCCAGGATATGGATCCGGCGGCAGTTCCTCCCGAAGTGATGAAGGAAAACTATGCCGACGGCGATCTGCACCGCATCTACATAGGCGAAGTGGTGGATATCCTGCGGAAAACGGAAAAGTGAAAGGCGGCATATCCGCTTTTTGTGAGGGAGGATAACAAATATGATAGTGGGAGCCTGCGGCTTCGGTTCCACCGGTTCCAGCGCCGTAACCGATTATTTGAGCGAGTTTTCCGAAGTCCGGGTGCTGGACAGGATAGAATTCACCTGGGTCACCGACACCGACGGGCTGGCGTGGCTGGCGGAGCATATCCTGAGGGCGAAAAACAGGACCGACGACTCCACCATATCTGTTTTGAGATACATAGAATATCTGGAATCCCGGGAAAGCTATTACAGGAACAACGGCATAGATTACGACAGAGTCCGGCGTTCGGTTTACGATTTTCTGGATTCCGTCACCCGGGCCCGCTGGCGCAAGGCAAACCTGAGAAGGGCCTTCGGGAACCCCTTTGAAAAACTGCTCAAAAGGAGCGTTATGCTTTACGGCCTGATACCCGCTGCGGAAAAATGCCTGAAAAAGCAGGTAGGCTGGTGGCCTCTGAGTCCGGCGTATTTCGCTCCCCCCTCGGACGGGTTCATGCCCGCCGCCCGCAGGCACGTCCGGGAGCTGCTGGAGGCTATGGGAGCCGATCCTTCGAGCCGGATAGTTGCCCTGGATCAGCCCTTTGCCGGCAACAATCCCGCGGCCGCCTTTCCTTTTTTTGAAGACCCCTACGCCGTGGTGGTGGACAGGGATCCCAGAGACAATTACGTGTTTCTGAGGACCATGCTCCGGGGAAGGAACCATTTCGCCCCCCTGAACGACGTAAAAGACTTTGCCGCCTACTACCGGGGGCTGCGGGACGGACAGCCCTATAAGGAACCGAGCGAAAGGGTGCTTTGCCTTAGGTTTGAAGACATGGTGTATGACTATGACAAAACCACGGAGCGCCTGCGGACGTTTCTGGGACTGGAGGAAG
>JAGDAG010000165.1 GCA_017959625.1 Abditibacteriota bacterium
TTGGCAGCATAGAGGCGCAAAAAAAGCAGGTCTGCCCCCGGGCAGACCTGCGCGTATATTTTTGTTTTCCCGTTATTTTACGCTTACAAGGGTGACCTCTTCGTTTCCTGCATACCAGGCAAACGCGGGTATCCACTTCATTTCCTCGGGATAGATCTTTCCTTCGATATCCCAGTTATATACCACTGACAACACGGGATAGGCGGTATCATCCAGGACGACCTTGTCTGCGCCGGTCATCTGGGCCGTGTAGGAATCCGCTCCCCAAACAGCGATCGGGCAGTTTTTGACGTTTCCGTCAAACATTTCCGGCGCCAGGGCGGGCCCCACGCTGACTATACGGGCGGAACCGTCTTCCTTTACCACGTCTGCAAAGCAGATGGCTCCCGTATCAACGTTCTGAACGAAATAGGGTTCCGAATCATCATCCGTCTTCGCTTTGGCTTCGGTCACTTCGTCAAGAAGGATATATTCGGCCTCGTCCAGTTCGGCTTTTGCAGTGACCTCCACCGTTTTGTCGGTGTAATCAAAGACCTTTGTGCCGGAGAATATGGCTATGGCGGTCTCGGGCCCCGTCACCGTGACCCTGCACTTGTCGGAAGCCTTTCCCGAAGCGGCCTTTATGGAGCAGGTGCCTTCTCCCACAGCGGTGACGACGCCTTCGGCGCTCACAGTGGCAACGCTTTCGTCGCCGGAGGTCCAGGTGACTTCGGCGCCGGCGGGATCGGTGACTGCCGTAAGGGTCAGCGAAGGACATACGCCCAGAATGAGGCCCGCTTTATGGCAGTCCAGAGTCACGGAGGTGGTCTCCGGACCGGGTTCCGGAGAAGGCTTTGTGCCGCCGCTGCCGCCGCAGCCGGCAAGGGTGATGACCATTAACGAGAGGATCGATATAACTATAAACGATTTGATTTTCATAATGCTGTTCCTTAATGATTATTATTTTCTGACTATTATTCTGGCTGTGTCGGTTTTGGAGCCGTCATCGGTTTTGGCTTTTATAAAGGTGGTGCCGGCTTTTATTCCGGTAACAACGCCCTTTTCATCTACAGTCGCCACATTGGGATTCATGGAAGACCAGATGATTTTTTTGTTGGTAGCGTCGGAAGGCTTCACCTCGGCCTTGAGCTTCTGGGTGCCGCCCACCCTGATCACCAGCTGAGTGGGGCCGACAGTCACCTTTGTCACTCTGACGATCACCGGAATGGTGACCTTCACCGTGCAGGAAGCGGAAAGGCCGCCGTCTGCCGTTGTGGCCGTTATCACGGCGCTTCCCTGGGAAAGAGCGGTCACAACGCCGTTCTCATCCACGGACGCCACAAATCCGTTGGAGCTTTTCCATACCACCTTTTTATTTGTGGTGTCGGCGGGAAGCACCTTGGCCTTCAGGGTCTTCGTCTTGCCTTTCTCCAGAGATATGCCGGTTTTACTGAGAGAAATGCTTTCGGGATGCACCACGGCATCCACCACTGTGACCTTGCATTTGGCCTTGAACTTGCCTTCCTTGGTTTTGACCGTAACAGTGGTCTTGCCCGGGGAGACAGAGGTCACGCGCCCCTGCTGATCCACCGTAGCGACACGGGTGTTGGAGGAGCTCCAGGTCACAGCCTTGTTTTCGGCTGTCGAGGGGAACACAGTTGCCTTCAGCCTCTTCACCTGCCCTCTTTCAAGGGTCAGCTTGCTGCTGCTGAGGGTGACTCCCAGAACTGCGGAACGTTCGAAGGTCTCGCCGCCGTTCTCATAATACTGCTTCATTATCCTGAAGAAGGAGTAAGGCTCCAGCACCACGGCGTCGCCGTCAAGATTCTTTTTAAAGCTCGTATAGAACCGCTTCTGATCCTCCGGCTTCCAGAGGATATTCCGCAGCATCAGGAAATTGATCCGGCTCCTGTTGACGCCTGCAGCGATCGTCTCCGCATCATCGGGGCTGTTCAGCGATCCCATGGTGATATAAGGCATTATATGCTTGTAAACGCCGATACCGGAAGGGAGCTTCTGGCCGCCGATACCGTCGGGGGCCAGCTGCGCGTATACGTCAAACAGCTCCTCGGTCATTTTCGGGGCAAAGCCGTCGATAATAAACCCTACGCAGCTGATATCGAACCTGTCGAACCATTTTTCGCAATGCTCTTTCCATTTCTCCACCCCCGAAGGAAGGCCGGAGAACCTGCGGGGTTCCGCAAGAGCGCCGGGGTTCAGATATCCGGCGCCGCTGTCTCCCGCCACAAAGGTGTCGTTTGCGGTAGCGGTTTTTCTGAAATAATCCATGCCGAAAGCAAAACGGTGGCTCAGATTGGGGTTGATGGCCCAGCCGAGAGGGATGGTGCCTCTCGTTTTATCTTCCCAGATGGTGGGCATACACTGATAAAGCCAGGCTGCGGAATCGTAATCTCCCACGTAAACGCACAGATACGTGGTTTTCAGCACTCTTCCCTGAGAATCGATAAGACCCTGTTTTTGAAGGTCTTCCAGCGTGTTTTTATACTGTGTATATTTTTCCTGCAGGGGACACTGCGAAAACACGGAAGCGTTGGTCATATCGGAATAACCGATGGCGTCGGCGTCCATATAGCAGTTGTAGTTGGAAAGCAGTTCCGCATGGCGCCATTCCGTATCCACGTCTCCGTGCTGCCCCATAGCTCCCGCAGTTTTGGTGTATTTCATGTTCCAGGGAGTAAAGCCGGATATCTGCACCATCTCACCCTTTGCCTGGGTGTATTGCGACAGAAGCAGTTCCTGGAAGGTCTCCATATCCAGTCCGGGCCTTTGATCGGGGTCGTCGATGACCGCTTCGTCATCCCAGACTCCCAGGTCAAAAACGAAGGCTTTATGCATTATCTGGAAATCCTGATTCACAAGCGTGGCAAGGTTCAGGGTGTTGGGATTATTATTAAGAGCAAAATAATAATCGATATAATACCCCATGTATTCCCTGGAACACAGCCCTTTGTCCAGATAATTGATCTTTGCCCAGATATATGCGTCACACTTTGCAGAGCCGGTGGAATCTCTGTCAGTGCCGGGGATCTTGCCTTTTCCGGTAAACATAGAGGTTCCGTCGCTATTGAGAAGCCACCTTTTTACCGGAAGCTGCGGACCGTCTTCGCTGACGACCATCCTGTCATACAGCGAACCCTTGCGGGTATCGTAACGGATGGGAGCAAGGTCCTCTACGCCGGCGATAGTGGATGCGACGCAGCTGGTCGCGGGAACGTTGGGATCGTAAACCACCGCCCCCTTGAAAACTGAGCCGTATTTTTCATAAAGAGCGGAAAAGCCGGATATCCCGTTTACTCTGGTTTTGTGGAGCCACGCTCCGTCTTCCCGCATCTTGTCGAGCCAGAACTGATCCAGCGAACCGTTGTTTCCTTTGTAAAGAAAATACAGCTTCGGCTCCTCTCTGTTGGCTATGCCCTGCATAGCCACCAACAGATGCATTTCATCCCAGGCATCTATCAGCGCTTCTCTGGAACCGTCCAAAGCGCGTGAAAGATAAGACAGATCATAGGTATCCATCCGGGCCGGGGCGGCCCAGACGGAAAGAGCAAATAATAGCATCAATAAAGACAATGCCGTTTTTTTCATTTCTGTTCTCCTTTTGCTGTATCCGTTCGATACAGCCGCGCAGCGATCATTTGCGGACTATGATCCTGGCAGTTCCGATCTTGGAGCTGTCGTCGGTCTTGGCCTTGATAAGGGTAGTGCCCGCCTTTATTCCCGTGACCACGCCGTTTTCGTCCACCGTGGCGATCCTGGGATTGATGGAAGACCAGGTGACCTTTTTATTGGTTGCATCGGAAGGCTTCACCGTTGCCTTCAGCTTCTGGGTCTGCCCGACTTTTATGACCAGCGAGGCAGGTCCCACGGTGACTCCCGTCACGCGGACAGGCTCGGGAGGATTCTTTACCGTCACCACGCAGGCCGCGGTAAGGCCGCCGTCTCTTGTAGTTGCCGTGATAACGGTCTTTCCGGGACACAGAGCGGTCACCAGGCCGTTTTCGTCAACGGAGGCAACAAAGGTTTCGGAAGATTTCCACGTGACTTTTTTATCCGAAGCATCGTCGGGCGTAATAACAGCCTTCAGCTTAAGGGTCTTGTTCCTTTCAAGGGTCGCCGAGGTTTTGTTCAGGGTGATCTTTTCGGGATGAACGATCTTTTCCACCACGGTCACCTTGCACTTGGCCTTAAATCCGCCTTCCTTGGTTTTTACGGTTATAGTGGTTTTTCCGGGAGCGAGAGTAGTCACGCGTCCCTGGCTGTCCACCTTGGCAACGTCCGGATCGGAGGAAGTCCACTTCACCTGTTTGTTTTCCGCAGTCGTGGGATAAACCGTTGCGATCAGCCTTTTCACCACGCCGGGCTCAAGGGTCAGCTTGGACGCATTGAGGGCGACCCTTGTGACCTTTGAACTGTAGGTCGTATAGACCCGCAGGCCTATATTGGCGTTGGTGAGACTGGAAACGGGAACATAATTGCCGTTGTAATCTACGTAGTTGCCGCTTTTTGAAGATATGTTAGGATATATCCCGCCGGCATTTACTTCGACAGGGATGAAATATGTGCCTTCCTCCTTGCCGTCGGCGTTATAATCGGCATATACGCGGATGACGTCGCCCTTCAGGACAGGCAGTTTTTCCGGTAAGTCCAGCACGTGAGAGCCCGCATATTCGAAGGTTTTGGAAAGAACGGCTTTTTCTTCACCGTTCACCAAAACGCGGAATTCACAGAAAGCGGGGGCGTATATATCCGTGGAAAGAGCCTTCAGATCCTGGTCGTCGCCGCTGATAAACTCCACGTAGCACTTATTGCCCACAAACGCCGAAAAGGCGTAGCCGGTACAATGGGTCATGACCGCCTTGTATTCATTCTTGGTATTGGAGATGGTATGATGGCTTACGAACGAAGAAAGATTCGCATCGTAGTAGGACATCCAGTAATAACCGCCTTTGCCCCAGTATTTTCCCCAGCTGTTCCTTATAAGGAAAGCGCCGTCTCCGGCAGGTTCTTCAAGAAAGTTTTCGCGAGAAAAATCATCATCCCAGCCTACAACGCTCACGGCGTGGCCCGCGCCGGACATCGTTTCCGGGGCATAGTAGGCATTTTTTTCTTCGTTATAACAAGAGTCGTCGTGCTGGTATATCACAGCCACCGCGCCTTTGTTTACTACGGCGCTTTTCACTACGTCAAGCTTGTCCTCATTGATCTCGCCGTCATCCAGGATCTTATTTGCGATATAATCGATATCCTTTACGGCAAGCTTTCTTACCGGATCTTTTGAAAGCGCCGGGATCTCCCCGTTGACTATGCCGCTGTAGGGGTCTTCCCGTTCCAGCACGGGTCCGTACAGGTTCACGTAATACGCGCTTGAGGAGTGCCAGTTTCCGCCGGAATTGAGAGTCACCGTAAAAGGCGTTTCTCTGATGATATTCAGCTCGGAATAATCGTTTTTGTCGGAAAGCTCGGTTATAGCCGCGGATTCCACGCTGCAGGTGGCGCTGAAGGTCCAGCAGCTCCCGAAGGGATTCTGGTCTCTGACAGCATTCACCCGGCCCAGGTCCACAAGGCTGAAACGGGAATCAAAGGACTCCTTTGTCTTCAGCTTCGTATCCGCAGGAAGCACCGCCGCGGGAACGGCGCCGGTGGTCATCCTGCCGCCGCCCAGATATGCGGGACCGTAAAACAGATTTTCCAACGCGGTGTTTTTATACATAAGATACTGCTGATATTCTTCCGTAAAAGGAACGGTAAAGCCTGCGGCATACAAAACCGCGGCCGCCGATAATATCAGCAAAGAAAGCATAAGATGATTGATGGTTTTTCTCACAAGAACTGCCTCCGTTTCAAATATGGATATATAAATTATAGCACAGCACAAAAAACTTGTCAAAAAAAACAAAAAGATTGAACGCAAAAGCATTCAATCTTTTCTGCGGTCATTCTTCTTCCGGGGCGCCGGAGGAAACTATCACCTTGGCGGGACGGAGCACGGTATCTCCCATGATATACCCCTTCTCCACTTCTTCGATCACGGTCTCCTTGGGAGCCTCCGGGTCGGAGACGGCAAGAACGCAGTCGTGCAGCTCCGGATCGAACTGCGTGCCGACGCTCTGTATCTCCTCTACGTTTTCCTTTGCCAGTACGTCGCCGAGAAGCCTGTTGAGGGTATTCATGCCTTCCAGAAGGTTTTCAAAGCTCCCGTCCTCTCCGGCGGCTTTTATGGCTCTGGCAAAATTGTCGGAAAGGCTCAAAAGCTCCTTAAGGAGATTCGTCTTGCTGCGCCTGATCTTTGCAAGGGTATCTTCTCTTGTCCGGCGTTTGAAATTCTCAAAATCGGCCTGGGTCCTGAGAAGCTTGTCTTCAAGGACGTTATTGGCGACTCTTTGTTCCTCAAGCTGTTTTTTCACAGCCTCCAGAGCCTTGGGGGAAACGCCGCTCCCGGAAAGCAGAGCGTCGAGATCGATATCCTCTCCGCCGTCCGTATATTCCTCTCCGGTTTCCTCCGGCCCGGCGGCGTCGATATCCTCTTCGGGTTCATAATCTTCGGAGATATCGTCCTCCTGCCCTTCGACCTCTTTGCCTATTTGATCAAGCAGATCCTCCAAACTTGTTTTATCTTCTATGTCAATGGTTTTCAACTTGTCACCTGCTGTAATTTTTGTGTCAATATATATTATATCATATTCGGCGGTCTCTTTGCCATAATCACAGAAACTCGCCCTCGATCCTGCCCCTGTCGGCCATAAGGCCGATCCCGGCTTCCTTTCCGGGCAGCAGGCCCCAGGTAGCGTGCAGCATAAGCTTTCCGTCAAGATAAACGTCAAATTTGTCTTCGTAATGAACTGCGGTAAGGATCATGTTATCCTTGACGGAAATGCTCCTGGTGTTCCATACGTTATGGGCCATATCCGCCATGGAGGATATCTGAAGGGTGCTGTTTTTTTTGTCTATATATATGCAGGTGTCTTCGATGGAAGTGTCGCTCTCCGGCCGGGGCCTTATAACGAGCCCGCCGCCGGCGCCTTTTATTTTCAGCCGGCAGGACACGGCAAATTCCTCTGCGGGAACGCCGAATATCTGGCAGGCAAGATATCCCGAAGGCGAAACGCCGCGGAACACGCCGTTTTCATTCACGAAGCCTCCGTCGGCAAACTTCCAGGCGGGATGAGGATACAACGGGCGCGCGGGGCTCTTTGTTTCCGGCCTGATTGTCTCTGTTTTCCGCAGCTCTTCCGGCGCTTCGAGCCACAGATCGCTGCCTTTTGCTTTCACCAGGAAGGGCCGCGATGCGGTCGCCGCGCAGAATATCCCGTAGCGCTGCCCGCGGAACACGAAAGTGCGGAAGCAGCCTCCGTCTCCCAGCAGAACGTTTTTTCTCGGCTCCCGGAAAGGGCCGAAGGGAGAATCCGATACGGCGTATATCTCCCCCTTGATTATATTTTTGTCCGAAAACTCCGCTATGCTGCCGTAGGCATTGGCGGTAGCCATGGTAAGATACCATTTTCCGTTTTGTTCGAAAACGTCGGGACACTCGGTGCAGCTGTATCTTTCGGATGAAAACACGGGGGGCAGCTGCTCCCAATGCACGAGATCGGCGCTTTTTGCGCAGCCGATACAATTCGTCTTTACCGCTCCCGTCCCTTTCTTCCTCGTGACGAAATAGCCGATATAAAAGTCTTTGTATTTTACTACGGTAAGATCTCTGCAGTCTATGCTGCGGCACACGGAATAATCGTCTATGTACCAGCGTCCGTCGGGCACTATCACGGGGTTATCGGGATACCTTTTGAAATTCTGTCCGTCCTCCGACAGGGCCAGCCCGATTTTTTGCTTCGTGGCTCCGTCAAGAGAGCTGCGCATGGTGTAAAACAGATAATACTTTCCGTCCTTCAGCACGGTACAGCCCGTCCAGGGCTGCATATCGTCCGCCGTCCCTTTTTCCCCGGGGGCAAGACAGCCGGAAAGTTCGGTCCAACGAAAAAGGTCTTCGCTTACCGCATGCCCCAGGATATCCTCCGTCCCCGCCGGGGAAACCGATCCGGGCCCCCTGTAACGGAGATAATACAAATGGGCGCGCGTTCCGTCGGACACGGTCCATCCGTCCCATACCAAAAGATCGGAAGGCCTGAAATCCGCAAAAACCGCGGCGGAAAGAAAAAGAGACAAAAAGAGGCAAAAAAGCGCTTTCATACCGAAAGACCCACGGATCTCACTACGCTCACCCATACGTCTATGCTTATAAAAAGGCATACGTGCAGGACAAAACCGGGAAGAAACGATTTGCAGTAGTATGCCGCCAGCCCCAGCGCCAGCCCGCCCACTCCGGAAAGCACCACTTCTATGACAGGCTTTCCCAGATGGAGGAGCACGAAAGGAACTGCCTGTATAATGATGCCCCAAAGCCCTATGGCTCTTGCAAGGCCCAGGGTAAGGAAGCCTCTGAAGAAAAACTCCCATGCAAAGATATACATTGCATACACGATCTCTGCAAAAACCATCTTCCCCAGGTCCAGATCAATGGGATTTGCGGAAAAAAACAGGTTTTCCGCCTCTCTGAAGTGCTTGAATATGGGATAATAATCCTGAAGCTGGGGTATGAGCTTCGAGGGAAGATACGAACCCAGCACCGTCAGCACCGCAAGGATAAGGGTCACGGTCCACACTATCTTCGGCTTTTCCGGCATCCGCATACCGAAATTCGTTTTGTCTTCGTTGAAAAGAAAGAATATAAGGAGCGAAGGCAGGAACCAGAGCCAAAGAAGATTTCCGATGATATACGTGTTGAAATCGTTGTCAAGATGATTGAAACGCCACAAAAAGAAGCTTATCAGCGCTCCTGCGATAAGAGTGGAAACGGTTATGAACCTGTTTTTCTTTTCCATAGTCATTCTGCCTTTTGTTCCCGGTTCATCAGATCCGTGACGGCAGCCCGGGGATCCTTGCCTTCTTTGAGGATCTTATATATTTCCTTCGTGATGGGCATATCTATGCCGTATTTTTCCGAGAGCAGCATAGCGGCATAGCAGGTGGGGACGCCTTCCGCCACCTGGCCGAGTTTTTTGCCGGCTTCCTCCGGAGTTTTTCCATCGGCCAGCAGCATGCCGAATCTGAAATTCCTGGAAAGGATACTGGAGCTTGTAGTGATCATATCGCCCATTCCGGACAGGCCGTAAAAGGTTTCCCGCCTTCCTCCGAGAAAGGTTCCCAGGCGGGTTATTTCCCTCAGGCCCCTTGTCTGTATAGCGGCGCGGGTGTTGTCTCCGAACCCCATCCCTGCGGATATGCCGCAGGCGATCGCGAGGATATTTTTCAGCGAGCCGCCTGCCTCTACCCCTATGACGTCATCGGTGGTATATGCTCTGAGTATATCGGAGGACAAAAGCTTCTGAAAAAACTGCGTCCTTTCGGTATCCGTTCCGGCCAGGACTGTGCAGCCGGGCTTTCCGGCAACGAATTCCATGGCCAGATTGGGGCCGGACAGAATAACGGCTCTCGAAGCAAACTCTTCTCCCGCCACCGCTTTTATGATCTGGGTCTCCCGAAGCCCGGTGGCCGCTTCCAGCCCCTTGCCGGCATTAAGGAAAGGTATATCTTTATCCTCGAGGGAATCAAAAACGTCCATAAGCACCGACCTGAAAGCGTTGCTGGGAACGGCCATGATGATGCATTCCCCGAAAGAAAGGGCTTCCTTGAGTTCGAGAGTCGCGGTAACGGTCTCGGAAAACGGGTATTCTCCGGTATAGTAAGGATTAAGATGCGTTGTATTTATGTTTTCACACACGGAAGCTTCGTTGGTCCAGAGCTTTACGTGGTGCCCGTTTCTGGAAACAAGCATGGACAAAGCGCTCCCCCAGCTTCCGCCGCCTAAAATGGCAACCTTCATCTCACCGCCTCCATAATTATCTCTGTGATCTTTTTCGCGGCATCCGGCACCGCCGCCCTTGCCGCATTTTCACTCATTCGTTTCAAAACGTTTCCGTTTCTCAGTTTTCTTATCTTATCCGCAAGGACCTCGGGGGTAAGCTCGCTGTCTTTTATGAGCTCGCACCCGCCTGCATTCCTGTAAGCCTCCGCATTGTGATACTGGTGATCGGCGGCTGCGTAAGGATACGGTATCAGGATAGACGGGAGCCCTGCGGCCTGCAGCTCCGTTGTGGTGCTGGCCCCCGCCCTGGATACCACGAGATCCGCGCAGGCAAAGGCAAGAGGCATATCCAGGAAACCGTACGCCCTGTAGTTGTCTTCCTTGTAATCCTTCATTTCTTCCAGAACGCTTTCAAGCTTGTTTTTCCCCGTCTGGTGAATGAAATAAGCATCCTTTACAAGCTGTTTTTTCACCATGCCGGTAACGGCTTTGTTTATGGAAAGGGCCCCCTGGCTTCCGCCGCATACCAAAACGGTAAAGGCGCCCTTTTTTATGCCCATCTTTTCCATAGCCTGTTCTTTATCGGGCAAAGAAAAAAACTCTTTTCGGACGGGCAGCCCGGTGAGGACGGGCCTTCCCGAAGGAAAGCCCGGGGCCGCTTCGGGAAAAGTGATACATATGGCGGAAGCGTATCCCGACACCTGAAGATTGGCTTTTCCCGGCACGGAATTCTGCTCGTGGACCACCACCGGTATCTTTTTGCGTTTCGCAGCGACATACACCGGGGAGCATACGAAACCGCCGGTCCCGAAAACCACGTCCGCCCGGAAATCCTCCAGAAGCTTCACCGACTTCCGGATGCCGGAGACGAGCTCCCTCAGGGCGCCCAGGCCCTTCAGGGAAACGATCCTGTTCATGGGAACAGCCGGGACCGGAGCAAAATCTATACCGGCAGCCGCCGCCGCCGGACGTTCGGGCCCGTTTTCTGTCCCGATATACAAAAGCTTTGATTCGGGATAATTGTTTTTTATAAAGGAAGCGACCGCTATCGCGGGATACACGTGGCCTCCGGTGCCTCCGCCTGTGATGACTATATTCACCTGCCGTTCCTCACATTTCTTTTATACATATCCGCAGCGGACATACTGCGCCGTAATTCCGGAGATCCGTTTCTTTTTTTGAAATGGATCTTCAGCGCCTTGGGGGCTTCGTCTCTGCTCATCGATGCAAGCTGCATCAGGAACACGAGGGCATAACAGCCGGTCAGGGAGCTGACCCCGTAGCTTATAAAGGGAAGGCATACTCCCGTGGAAGGAAGCATGTTCAGGGTCACGGAAATATTCAAGAGAGCCTGGAACAGAATGAACCCCATGCAGCAGAAACAAAGTATCCTGCAGTATCTGTTGCGGCTTTCCGAAATGATCCTGCCGGCGGTGTAAAAAAGCATTCCGTACAACGCCGCCACGACGATACAGCCAATACAGCCGAATTCCTCGGCAATAGTGGTAAAGATATAATCGTTGCAGGGCTCCGGAATGATATATTTTGCAAGCCCGTTTCCGTATCCGCAGCCGATCAATCCCGCCGAAGAGATGGACGCCAGGCTTATCACCACCTGATTCCCCTCCTGGGAAGCGTAGGCCACGGGATCCAGCCAGGCCGCTATACGCATCTGCCTGAATTCATCTCCGCACAGAACGACTGCTGCGCCAAGGATCACTCCGGCAACGCCTAACATAATGAGATATTTGTTTTCCATACCCCCTATCCAGAGCCCGATGATCAAAACGAAGCCGTACTGGATGCCGGTGGACATATTGCTGATGCCCACCGCTGCGAATATCCCGAACAGCAGCATCAAAACCAGATAATTCAGGGTAGGCAGACAGTTTTTCTGTTCCGTGACGTACCAGGCTACGCCAAGAGCATAGAGGGGCTTGAATATCTCGGAAGGCTGGATGGACTGCCCTGCGAACCTCATCCATCTGACGGCTCCGTTGACCTCGGCTCCGAAGAAGACCACAGCCAGAAGAACAGCGCACGCCGCAAAAAGAAATACGGGGGTCCACTTCTTGAGAGCCTTAAGGTGTTCAAGCTTCCGGAAACGGCCGGAACACAATTGATAAACCACAAACAGAGCAAGACAGCATAACGCCTGTTTTATTGCTCTGCCGAAGATATTCCCGTCCCCCGCGCTTCTTTCCAGAGCGCAGGTATCCACTATCATAAACAATCCGGCAAGGGACAGTATTATCAAAAGCCAGTCCAGCATGACGCAGCGGCCGTCGGAGTTCCTAAACATGTTTCCCGCTCATTTCTTTCACGATTTCGGTAAACCGGTTTCCTCTGTCCTCAAAGGATGAGAACATATCGAAGCTGGCGCAGCCCGGAGTAAGAACGACGGAATCTCCCTTAAGGGCCTTTTCCGACGCCAGGAGGACCGCCTCTTTCAGAGTTTCCGCTCCGCAGCAGTTTGTATAGCCCTCCTTTCCGAAAGCCTCCAGTATTTTACCCTTATCCCGGCCGATCACCACCGCAAACCTGCATTTTTCCTTTACCGCCCGGGCAAAGGGAGCGAAATCCGACCCTTTGTCTTTTCCGCCGCATATAAGCACCTGTCCCGTTTCCAGGGCGTTCACGGAACTGACTGCGGCAGCCACGTTGGTACACATGGAATTGTTTACGTAGGTCACCCCGTTTATTTCGTCTACGGTCTCGAGCCTGTGGCTGACTCCCCGGAATCCGGAAAGGGCCTTTTCGGCGCCCTTTTCCGCATATTTCCTGGTGAGGAGGAAAGCAGCCATGGCGTTGGCGGCGTTATGCTTTCCCGGGACCTTCAGAATAGAGGCGTCCAGCGCTTCCCGGGCTTCTCCGCCGTCCCGAAACATTATTTTTCCGTTTTCAAGCCAGCAGCCCCTTTCCACGGGCCCCTGCAGAGAAAACATAAAAACGCTGCTTTTTACTTTGTCCGCCAGGGACGAAACAAACGGGTCGTCGGCGTTGAGGACGGCAATATCATCTTCGGTCTGGAACGCAAAAAGCTTTGCTTTGAGAGCCGCATAGTTCTCCCGGGTCCCGTGACGGTCCAGATGATCCGTCCCCACGTTCAGAAGAGCGCCGGCTTCCGGCGCAAAGGTGGTGCAGCGTTCCAGCTGGAAAGTGGACACCTCGCAGACTATCACGGATCCCTTTTCCGCCTTGCCGACGCATTCCGTAAGAGTAAGCCCCTCCCGGCCGCGGCATGCGGCGGAAGGCTTGTAACCGGCAACGTTGCCTCCTATAAAATAATCGAGGCCGGCTTCCTTCAGTATTTTTCCCGCCATGACCGTAGTGGTGGTCTTGCCGTTGGTGCCGGTAACGGCCAGTATGGGACAGGGGCTCAGACGGTAAGCCAGCTCTATCTCCGATATGACCTCTATGCCCAGCCGGTCGGCTTCGGCAAAAAAAGGAGCCGCGGGAGGTATGCCGGGAGACGTGACAATGAGATCCGTGTTCGCCATATCTATGTCGTTGGACCGGCAATACACGGTGACGCCCTTGTTCATAAGCCCGATGATCTCGTCCGCCTTGTCGTTGAAGGAGCACATATCATATACGGATACCTTCGCTCCCTCCGCGGCAAGCCTTTCGGCGCAGGCCATTCCCGATCTGGCCAGGCCCACTACCGACACGTTTTTCCCGGAATATTCCATTTAAAACATTACTCTCCCAAAAACTGCCAAAACAGCCGCTATGCTGCACAAAAAGGTGATTATACAGGCTCTCGCCACGATCTTCTGCTCGGGGATACCCTTCATTTCGTAATGATGATGGACCGGCGCCTTGAGAAAGACCCTCTCGCCTTCTCCCCGGGTGATGCGGGTGTATTTGAACCACCCCCACTGGACCACCGTGGAGAAACCGTCCAGCACAAAAACAAGCGCCGCGATAAAAACTGCGATCTCAAAATGGGTCACGATGCCGTAGCCTATAAGGGCGGAGCCCAGAAAGAGAGAGCCCGTATCCCCCATGAACACTTTGGCGGGGTTGGAATTGTGATACAGAAAAGCGAGACAGGCTCCCGAGATACACAAAAGCCAGGGGGATTTGAGGGCGAGCCCCAGAACGATGCATATAACGGAGGCCATGCCCCCCGCCAGGCCGTCAAGGCCGTCGGTGATGTTGACGAAATTCACAAA
>JAGDAG010000166.1 GCA_017959625.1 Abditibacteriota bacterium
GAGGAGCGAGCCGGTGTTCCGCTCCTCTACGTATTCTCCGTCTATGAGCACCGCGATGCCGGAGAGTATATCGGGATAACGGCCCCGCAGCTCTTCGTAACTGTAACCTGTATAGACCAGGACGTCTCCGGATATCCCGTTCAGGCGCGGAAGAAGCTCCCTCAGGGCGTCCGGCTGAAAAAAGGGATCGCCCCCGGAAAGAGTGAAGCCGTCTATCCTGCCGCAGCTCCGCACCTGTTCCGTAAGGCGGAAAACGTCGCCGGCGGATGTAAGGCGCTCCGGCTCCTGCTCCCAAAGCTCGGGATTGCTGCAGCCCTTGCAGCGGCGGGGGCACCCCTGGAACCAAATGCCCAGCCTGCGGCCCGGCCCCAGCACCTTTACCGGATAAAGCATGCGCGCGATATACATCACGTTATCTCGACTAAGATATGAAAGGAAGACCTTGCCTCATCCTTTGCTCCGGAGGGGTTCTGCGATAATTCGAGGCTGTCGCCGTTTTGCAGGGGCGTCTCTTCGTTTCCGGCCCTTTTTCCGTTCACGAAGGTGCCGTTGGTGGAGCCCAGATCCTTTACGAAAAGCCCCTCGGGGCGCAGTATCAGCATGCAATGGCGCCGGCTGACGGTGAGATATCCCGAAAGCCTGTCGGAAAGGGCATTCTCCCTGCCTATCACCAGGCCGTCCGTTACGGGAAAACGCGACCCGTCGTCCAGCACCAGGCAGGCGGAGATCCCCGCGGCGGGGACGGGAGCCAGGTCCGCGATCTCCTCGCCGCAGCTTTCGCACTTCCGGGCCCAGGCCGGGTTCCTGTGGCCGCAGCCGCACACCCGCACGTAACCCGAAGGGGCGTCGGAGACCGTAAGCTCACCGGGAGCCTTGTCCTCCTCCTTCAGCCGGGCCGCCCTGGCTTCCGTCTCGTCGTCGGTGGCGTTCACCAGGGTAAGGTCCGCTCCGCAGGCGCATTTCCGCTTTTCAACGTTGTTATGCCTTCCGCAGTCGGGACAAATCTTGTATTTTTCCATTTATCCGTCCAGAGTCCTCTTCCGGTCTTTCCGCGCCGCGCCGCGGGCTCTTTGCTTTTTCTTCAGCACGGCGTTTTCTGTATGCTCGTAATCGGAAAGGTTGATTATGGTGGCGTAGGCGGGCTGAGGCGGCAGTTCCTTGAGAAGGTTTATATCGATACCCTTTTCCGCAAGCCTCTCGGCTATCTTCCGGTAGTCGCCGCAGAAAGACTCCATATCCCCCGCAAGTTCCTGCTGCTCGGCGGCGTCCGGCCCTCTGTCCACCGTGTCCAGGCCCCCCAGCTCCATGGATATCTGGCCGTCTTCCGAAAAGGTGACGTCCACGGCTGTCCCCCCTTCCAGCTGGTACAGCTTTCCCGTAAAGCGGGAGCCGTTCTTTTTGGTGACCGAGCGGGAGCCTACGGAGCTGTAGCCCATTTCCTCAAAAACTTCGTTGACGGCCCGGGCGACGTATTCGCGCTCGTATTCCTTCTGCAGCTCTGCGAAAAGGGCCTCCTTTTCCTTTTTGAGCGCCCGAACGCCCTCCCGGGTGCAGGAAAAGGCCTTTCTTTCGGCGCCGCAGCGTTCCGCAAGGGCGGCGTATTCGTAAACCAGGCCCCTGTATTCTTCCAGAAGCCCCGCATATTCCAGAGCCTCCTTTTCCAGGGGAACGGCCTCCAGGGTGTAAAGCCCCCGGAGAAAAGTCTCGTCGAGGCTTTCCCCCGCTCTTGCCGTTATGTCTTCGAGCCTTGCCTCCATGTCCTTTGTAAGCTCCATGGCGGCCAGGGAATCCAGCAGCTTCCGGAGCCTGTCGTATTCCTTTGTTTCCCGGGGCGCCTCCTTTCGGGAAGGGGCGGAAAGATCCAGCCCCAGCATACCCGAGATATGTCCGGCGAGAGCGTTTTCATAGCCCGCTTTCACTCCCTCCGCGTCCTTGCACAGTTCGGCTATGGCAGCCTCCTTTTCCAGCAGCTGCCGGTTGAGCCGGCGGACAGCGTCAACGCTGTCCTGCCGCGGAAGGCTGCGGAGCTCTCCTGTCTCCGCCTTCAGCTGCCGGACCTCCGCCAGGACGGCCTCCAGGGCCTCCTGCGCCCCGGCGTCGTCCTGCAGCCGGGCCTTTATCTTTTCGATCCTGCTTTCGGCGCCGGATACGGAGCGCAGTATCCTTGCGCAAAGCTTTTCCTTTTGCGCCTCTTCGGTTTCGATCTGTTTTTTCAGCCGCTCAAAAAGTATCTGCTGGGCCCTCTGCATATCCGCGTTCTTTTGTCTTTTGACCTCAAGGGCGATCTCCGCAAGGGTCTTCCCCGCCCAGGCGGCGATGATATAAGGCGCCACCACAGGCAGTAAAATCACTTCTGCGCTCATATAAGCCTCCTAAAGCTTTGCCTTCCAGGCATCCAGTTCTTTCTTTTTGCCGATACACAAAAGCCACGCCTCGAGCTGGGGGTCGAGCTCGTTCCTTTCGTCTATGAGTTTCAGGCAGGCGGCGGAAAAATCCTTGAAGGAAACGCTGCGCTGCTTCTCCAGGTATTCCGTAAGCCCTTCGGGGTCGGCGATACGGACGCCGTCCATATAAAAATCCCTGTCGCCGGAAAGGGAATAGCCCATGGAATAAAGGGCCAGCCTTTTCGTGCGGGGGCTGTCGGCGATCTTGTATTGCTTTTCCAGCGCTTCCGCCAGCCGTATATGGTCTCCGCGTTCGGGGGCGGTGAGGTTCAGAAAGCGGGAAAATATCCTGCGCTCCATCAGCTCGTCAAAGGCGCGGGCGTCCCCTCCGTTCCTCAGCTCGGAAAGGATGCCGGCCCCCGCCTCGGCCGCGGTGTTGAAACGGACGTTTTTCCAGTAGATCCCCGAAAGAGACGGGTCCAGCCGGTAAAGTATGTCAAAGTATTTCATGTCGGCGTCGCCCCTTTCTTCGATGGCGTCGTCGCACATGGTCTGCAGGCCCCGCATGCCGCAGGCGCCCAGATGCTCGGAGATATACCCCCGGTAAAGCTGCTTCTGCCCGTCCTGCCAGTTCAGGGCCAGGGCCGTGACCAGGGAATGCAGGTCGTTATAGGTCTTTCCGTTGAAATCGTAAGGCCTGAAGCCGTCCCGGGCGGCAGCCTTCCCCTCTCCCGGAAGGGGCTGTTTTATGCCCTTCAGCCATTTGTCCACCTGCTCGTAGCCCCAGCGGCAGTTGGGGTTCCCCGGCTCGTTTCTGAACCGTATGTCCGGATACACGAGAGCAGATATCAGTTCCTTCAGATCCTCCTCCATACCGTCGGGATAAGGAAAGGTGTAAAGGGTCTGATACTGTATTATCTCCTCGGGGCTGGCTCCCCTGAGGGGAGTATGGCCGCAGTAAAGCTCGTAAATGCTTATCCCCAGGGAATAATAGTCGGAAAGATCGGTAAAAGCGCCGTTCAGGGCCTCGAAGGAGGAATATTCCGGCGTGAGATTCATCTGCGTCCGCACGGAGGTGACTCCGTCCGCCGCCACGGTGCTGACTCCGAAGTCGATGATGACCACCCTTTTGCCGTCGTCCGAAAGCATCATATTGGCAGGCTTGAGATCCTTGTGGAAGATCCCCACGGCGTGGAGGTCCTTAAGGCCGTTGATGATAGAGGGTATTATAAGTGTCTTCAGCTGCAGGTAGCTGTAGGTCTTTCCGGCAAGGCTTCCGTTTTTGTAGTAGGGAAGTATGACATAGTGGTAGCCGTTGTAATCCCCGTCGGCAAGAAAGCGCGCCACGTTGGGGGAATCCAGCCGCAGTATCTTTTCCGTGACCTCCGGCTTGTTGGCGTCGTTGCGGCGGACTATCTTGGCCACGTACTTTTGCCCGCCTCCGTCCTCGCACAGATACAGATCCGCTTCTCCCGAAGCGGTCTGCATGGGCTCCGTCACCCTGTAGGCGCCTCCCAGCACCGCCCCGGTGGCGTCGCCCGCTCCTCCGAAGCTGCGGGAAACCTCCGCTACCTGTGTGGCGCCGGCGGCCTGCGTTGCGGCGGCCTGCGTGGCTGCGGCCCCCGTCTCTCCCGCTATCCGGGTGGCTGCGTCTCCCGCTATCCGGGTGGCTGATCCGTTGTTTTCGTTATCGGACATTACGATCCTCCTCTGTAAAAATTGTTTTGTTTTCTTCTGCCAAAGGCATATCAAAACCGGACCCTGCTACTATTATTATAACATATTTCCGCCGGCGCGGCTCTTTTTTTCCGGGTTCACACTTCTATCCACACAGCGGGGCGCACCCCTACCCCCCGGTGGTCCACCGTAAATCCGATGAGCACGCACTCGCCTTCGGAATAGCTGCCCAAAACCTCTCCGGTGGCAACCAGCACCAGCCGGCTTGCTTCTCCCGCAACGAAGGTATTGTTCACGGGAAAATTGCCCGGCGTCCGGAGCCACCAGTAGCCCCGGCCCCCCACGTGATCGTTCGGGTCGCATCGGGAAAGAGCGTAAGGGGTATAACTTGTGAGCCTTGCGTTGCTGCCGCCAAAGTATATTTCCGCCTCCGGAACGGAAAGCAGGAACACCCTGTCTGTGGTCTCGCCGCCCCCGGGAGTGAGATAAAGGGGATTTTCGGGGTTTTCGATCCGGGAGGATAAGACGAGCTCCTTTTCAGCTTCGGAAAAAGCCGTGTTGAAAAAGGTATCGTTGAGCCGGCGCCTCAAAGTGCAGCGCTTCCAGTCCGTTTCTTCTCTCGATTCATTGAAGGGCATGCAGTCTATCACAAAGCGGCTTATGAGCAAAGCGCGGCAGCCGTCTTTTTTCAGGACCGTCCACTCTATGGGCGCTTCGGCGCCGCCGGCAGACTGAGGGTAACGTCCCAGAAGCACCGTCTGCCCCCGGGCGAGAAGCCGGGGCCGGAGCTTTTGCAGCCTGGTTTTGCTGTCCTTGAAATCCCCCAAAAGCAGCAGGTTTTTGTAGGCGGCGTCTAATTCGTTCCTGCCCGCGGCTGCCACCGCGTCGTTGTAGAGGGCGTTCAGCCTGCCCCCGTTTTTTTCCAGGTCATCCGCCGCTTTTTTAAGGGCGCCGGCTTCCTTTCCGGGAAGCCCGATAAGCTCCTCCAGGTCTCTTACACAAGCCTTAAGGCCGGTTCCCGAAGAAGTGTTCCCGATGCAGTCCGATATCATGGACAGCCGGGCCTTCCGATTTTTGAACCCGGCGGCCTGCTCTTTGAGAAAGGGCCGACTGTCAGGGGAAAGCCGCGCCAGCAGCGCCATCAGATTATAGGCGCTCCCGCACTCGGCAACAGCTTTTTCGAGAGAAGGCGGAGGCCCGGGGCGTTCAAACGAGGGGCGCGAAAGCCCCGTAAGGTCTGCGGCCCTGCCGGAAGAAAAAACATTGCCGCTCTCTCCGGCGGCTCCGCCGCTTTCGGGCTCCCGGGCAACAAGGTAAAAAACGAGAACTATGGCGCCGGATAAGAGCAGCGAAAAAAACAAAGCGCCGCCCCCTGTTGAGAAGCCCCATACCAGCAATACCATAACTGCGATGATACCCGCAATAACAAAGCACATATCTGCCGCTCCTTATATCAATTGCATTTAATTTCCGGCGTCAGAGCCTCAGCCATACGGCGGGACGCACCCCGCAGTTCTCCGCATCGGCGCTCTGCCCCGTCAGCACACAGTCCCCCCGCCGGAAGCCTTCGACCCTGTTCTGCCTGCCGTCCCGGATATGTCCGTCTCCGGGGGCTACGAAGACCGCCGTCCCGGGGCCGGAGCCGGGGGTCCTCAGCCACCAGTACGCATAGCCGCTTTTCTGCTGGCTGAACGCCCCTTTGGAAACGGCAAAGGGCGTCGGGGAGCAAAGCCTTGAAGCGTTGGTCTTAAAAAACTCCTGTACCTCGGGAAAGGAAAGAACGAACACCTTGTCCCGGGTATCGCCGCCCCCGGGGGTCCCGTAAACGGGGTTTACGGCGTTTTTTATCTCCGCGGAAACAAGCATGCTTTTTTCGGTGTCGCTGAAGGCGCTCTCATAAAAAGCCCCTCCCAGCCATTTCCTCAGGGAACAATGCTCCCAGTCGGTGCTGCCCATACGCGTTTCATACGGGACGCAGTCCAGGACGAAACGGCTGACCAAAAGGCAGTCGCTGCCTTTTTTTTTCAGCACCACCCATTCTATGGGGTCCTTTTTTTCCGAAAGCAGCAGGCGGTAGTTTCCGAAAAGCACGGTCTGCCCCTCCGAAAGGAGTTCCGGGCGTATCCGTTCCAGAAGCTCGCGGCTGTCCTTGTGGCCCCCCAGAAAAAACAGGGACCTGTAGGCGTTTTGAAAGTCCTGCCTGCCTATAGCGGCCACCGCGTCGTTATAAACGGCGTCGAGCCTGGTCTCCGACTCTCCCACCTGTCCGGCAGCCGCCGTGAACGCTTCGGATATGCTCTCCGGGATCTCTTTTATGGCAAGCATGTCCCGGGCGGCTATCTTTATATCCAGTTCCGAATCCGCTTCCTTTATGCGCCGTTCCAGGGCAGACAGGGAGCCGAGCCGTTTTTTCACTTCTCCCGCTTCCCGGCGGAGAAAAGCCCTGTTCCCTTCCGAGACTTCCGCCGCAAGCAGCAGCAGCTTATGGGTCCGGCCGGCCTCGGACAGCATTTTCTCCAGCTCTGCGGGGACAGGCGGGCGTCCGGACGACGCGGCGGGAACGAGGCCGCTCAGATCGACGGCGTTTTTCAGGGGGCGGACCTTTGTTCTGGGAGGGGCCTGGGCCTGGGTCTTTTCAAGGCCGGTGCGGTAACTGGAAGCAAACGATACCAGCCACACGGCCAGACAAATGAATATAATGGATAACAACGCCCTTCTCCCCATAAAAAGCCGGCGCATCTGCCGGCGCGCAGCCGGACCGGAAACGCCGGCGGCAGCGCAATATACATACACATTATAGCATATTTTTCATATCCGGGGCAACAGCCGCCCTCTGCGGGCATTTCCCGTTTTTATGCTTCCTTCGGGCGTCCGGAAGCGTTCCTAATATGCTATAATTAAAGTAATAAAGCTTTTTACGAGGTGACAATGAGCAGAAAGATCAGGATAGGCGTCTTCGGAGCCGGCAGAGGGCAGACCATGATGAACGTTATGGCAAGGCACCCGGATGCGGAGCTGGCCGCGGTCTGCGATATGTACAGGCCCGCTTTGGAGCGCTGCAAAAGCATTGCCCGGGAAACAGGCTCCAAAACAGAGTTTTATGAAGATTTCGATAAATTCCTCCGGCATGATATCGACGCCGTAGTGCTTGCCAACTACGCCAACGAGCACGTCCCTTATGCGGTAAAATGCCTCAGGTCCGGCAGGCACGTGACCAGCGAGGTGTTGTGCATGCAGAACATGGCGGAAGCGGTGGAGCTCATAGAAGCCGTGGAAGAGTCGGGAAAGGTTTACACCTATGCGGAAAACTACAGCTATTTCCGCAGTACCGCCGAAATGAGAAGGATCTACCGCCGGGGGGACATAGGCGAGTTCCAGCACGGCGAGGGAGAATACGTCCACGACTGCGCCGGGATCTGGCCCCAGCTGACCTACGGCGACCCGAAGCACTGGCGGAACACGGCAAGCGCCGCCTTTTACTGCACCCACGCCACAGGCCCCGTGATAACCGTAACCGGGCTGCGGCCGGTAAAGGTGGTATGTTTCGAAAACCCCAACGTAAACAACAGAAAGCTGGGCAAGCTGTGCGGAGACGGCTGCATGCTGTGCGTCAGCTTCGAAAACGGGGCTACCGGGAAATTCCTGCCGTGGAACAACGGCTGGAGAAGGAACCCCGAGGCCATATGGTACTGTATCTACGGCACCAACAGACAGATGGAGACCGACAGGTTCGGAGAGACCACGGATATGCTCCGGGTCTGGATACAGGACAAAAAGGAAGAGAGGTATTACAAGCCGGAGTTCCCAAACGCCTCCGAACTTGCAAAGGCCACGGGAGGCCACGGCGGCTCGGACTTTTACACCATGCAGTATTTTCTGGACGCCATTCTGGACAGGGAAGGAAAGGAAAACGCCATAGACGTATATACCGCCGTGGATATGACCATGATCGGCACTCTGGGCTACCGCTCCGCAATGGAGGGAGGCGCGCCAATGGAATGCCCCGACCTGCGCATACCGGCCAACCGCGAAGCGGCAAGAAGCGACCGTTTCTGCCCGGGCGGCGGACAGCCCTCCTGCGCCTGGGGGGATCCCGATATCCCCGACAGCGTATATGAAGAGACACGGAAACAGCAAGAGCGGTGAAACAGAGTGAAAAAAGCATTTTTAATATTTATTCTTTTGGTATTTGGGATCATGAACAGCAACATTTTATCAGCCTCGGTCTATGACTTTGACGGCACCATCTCCTGCGAGACCCTGGAGGCCTATCTGTCAAGGGCCGTAGTGATGAGCGGCATGTGCAACGAGGGCGTGGGCTACGTGGAGGAAAACGTGCGGGCCTTAACCAACGTAAAGGCCAAATTCATCGGCAGGGCCGCCCTGGCCTGGGCCTGCCCCGCAGACGACGAGCGCCATTTTGCCGCCGCCCGGGAAGGGGCGGAAAAGGTCCACGCCGCAGACCCGGACGTCATACTGCAGGCCTGCGTCTTTGAAGCGATCTATTCCTGCAAAAGCCCGGAGGGGATCAAAGCCGGCAGGACCGCCGGGATAGAAAACATACCCGTCCCCGCCTGGGTATTCGAGGCCTTCGGCCTGCCGGTGGAGGAGCGTAATTTTGACTACGAAGCCATGCTGTTCCCCGACGGGCACCTGCGGAACCTGTGGGCCGACGGCGCCTCCGTGCCCGACGTCACCCGGCAGGAGACCCAGCTGTGGTTCTACTACAGGGCCCGCCGCTACATAGACGCGGGCTATGAAGCCATCCATTTCGGCCAGGCGGACCTGGTGGGCTCCCGGGACGAGGGGCGCAGGGTGTGGACCAAGCTCCTCGCTATGGTGAGGGAATACGCCAAAGAGCACGCCCGCCGGCACTACGTGCTGTGCGACGCCCACTTCTTTGCAGAAAACGCCAAGGTTGGGGACAAATATCTGTGGGATTTCCACGCCTTTCCCCTGAGGCCGGTGACCGGCGCAACGCCCTTTGAAGCCTATCTGGCCGTAGGACACGGAGACGCGGGCTACAAAACCATGCCCCCGGGGATCCATCCCGCCGGCTGGAGGTGCGACGTGATCCCCCAGCTCTACGAGGTGGACAACTTTGCCTCCGGCCTGGACAGCAAGCCCGCCCACCACGTGTGGGGCGCCGACGAGATCGGCTGGTTTGCCAACTGCACGGAGGAATACCGCAACTACTGGCTGGAATACGCCGTGGACTGGCTGAAGGAAAACGCTCCCCGGGGCTACGTGTCCATGCCGGGGATCCGCGGCTGCACCGTACCTCTGGGGATAGAACCCCGGCGCGGCGTCACCTACAGGTTCAACACCAAAAGCGACGCCTGCCCCGAAGGCTTCAATCAGGAGGAGACTGTAAAGAACATCTTTGCCCGGCCCTTTGAGTGGCTCCCCATGGGCAGCGTGAAGCAGGAAAAAGCCGGGAAAAAGGAGCTGCTGGGCTTCAGGCCGGGAAGAGCCACTCTCGCAGAAAGCTTTTCCGCCCCCTGGGCCACCGACAACAGCATATACACAGACGAAGGCCTCGCCCTCCTCTACAGGGCCTACGGCGCCTTCAGCCCCGCCGACGTGGCGGCGGCAGCCAAAAAGGAAATAGAAGAAAAGGGAGCGCCTAAAAAGG
Organism: Abditibacteriota bacterium; assembly: GCA_017959625.1. Classification (GTDB taxonomy): domain Bacteria; phylum Armatimonadota; class UBA5829; order UBA5829; family UBA5829; genus RGIG7931. Next base: position 9,697 of record JAGDAG010000166.1, read on the forward strand.
AGCCCCTGCTGACTGAGGAAGGCCTGAGCTTTACTGGGGAACAGAACCTCACCCTTACAGCCGGACCCGGCCCCCGGTTCAGCCTGTTCATCACCCTCAGGCTGGACAACGAGGCCTTTCTTGATGACTTTCTGCTTGTGGGCAACGGAGAATATCTGAAGAACGGCTTTTATCTGAAATACTACAAACAGGACGACGAGCTCTACGGCGAGGTTGCCGACGGCACCGGCAAGCGGCGGGTGGCGGTGTTCGACTATCCCAAAGACGAGGGTGTCCACACCATCGGCCTTGTCTGCGACGGCAAAAAGCTGACAAGCTGGGTGGACGGCAGGATCAGCTCCGGGATAGACTGCGGGCCCATGGCGAAGGGGCCTTCGTCCCTGACCATAGGCAAGACCCTTCGGGGCTGCCTTATAAAGGATATGAAGCTCTATAATTACGCCGTTTCCGACAGAGAAGCAAAAAGCCTGACAAGGCGCAGATAACAGGGCGCAAAGCAGGCAAAACGGGGGACGGAACGTGATCAGATATCTGGTTTTACTTATCCTTGCTTCCTGCGGAGCGGCGTTCTCCGCGGGCTTATACGACTTTAACGGGACCATATCCTGCAGGACTCTTGAAGCCTATCTGTCAAGGGCCCTGGTGATGAGCGCCGTCTGCTGTGACGCCGAGGGCGTCCCCTCCCCCTGCGCCGACGACGACATAAGGGCTATCGCAAACGTGAAGGCCAAATTCATCGGCAGGGCCGCCATTGCCGGCAGCTGTCCCGCCGACGATGAGCTCCATTTCAAAACGGCCCGGGAAATGGCGGAAAAGATACACGCGCAGGATCCGGAGATCATTCTTCAGGCGGGCATCCTTGAAGCCGTTTTTTCCTGCAGGAGCCCCGAAGCCGTAAAAGCGGGCAGGAAAACCGGAGTGGAAAATATACCCGTCCCGGCCTGGGCCTTCGAGGCTTTCGGGCTGCAGCCGGAAAACCGCGGCTTCGATTACGAGGCCATGCTGTTCCCCGACGGGAGTTACCGGGACATGTGGGGCCCCGGCGCCTCCGTTCCGGATATCACCCGGCAGGAGACCCGGCTGTGGTATTACTACCGGGCAAGGCGCTATATAGACGCAGGCTACGAAGCCATCCATTTCGGACAGGCGGATCTGGTAGGCCGGACCGATACCGGCAGGAAAGCCTGGACAGAGCTGCTGTCTATGGTAAGGGAATACGCGAGGGCCCGCGCCCGCCGGCGCTACGTCCTGTGCGACGCCCATTTCTCCGCCGAAAACGCAAAAACCGGAA
>JAGDAG010000167.1 GCA_017959625.1 Abditibacteriota bacterium
ACTTGCCGGCAAAGCCGGCTGTTAAAACTCATTCACCACACTTACACTATTAAGCTTTCAGAGAACCGCCGACCGCAAAAAACCAAAGGCCTTCCGTGTCGGCAAATATAATTATACCTCAGGCATGCCGCCTGTGTCAAGAGCCTTTTACAAAAAAATTCGGACCTTCGGCCTCATTGACAGGGCAGGCTTTTTTATAGTAAAATATGTTTAGTTAACAGGCCGGCCCGCCGGCGTTCTAAGGGTATCCCATGAAATATTATCTTTGTTCCGCTTCTCCGCGCCGCAGGGAACTTCTGAAGCTCCTTATCCCGGACTTTGACGTCCTTGCAAGCGGCGCCGAAGAAAAGTGTCCCGCGGGTTTGTCCCATGCCGAGACTACCGTCTTTCTTGCCCGTCAGAAGCTTCCGGAAAAAAGAGACCCGGGCGCCGTGTATATATCCGCCGACACCGCCGTTTCTGCGGAATGCGGGCTTTTGGGCAAACCTGCAAAAAGAGAAGACGCGATAAAAATGCTTTCCTCTCTTTCCGGAAAAAAACACACCGTGATCACCGGCGTGGCCACAACCTTCGGCAGCCGCGTCATTACCGGCCATGCCGAGACGAAAGTTTACTTTTCGCCTCTCACCCGGGAAGAGATCGAATGGTACGTTTCCACCGGGGAACCCATGGACAAGGCGGGAGCCTACGCCATACAGGGCCTGGGGGCCAGATTCATAGAACAGATCGAAGGCGACTATTTCAACGTCGTGGGGCTTCCCGTCAATCTTCTTTACAATATGCTTTCCGCAAATTCGCTGCTGCAGATAAAAGGATAACAAAATGCTTATAGATATGCACACTCACGCTTATGCCGACGCCATTGCCGAAAAGGCCCTCAGGGTGCTTTCGGGCAATTCGCACATACCGCCGGTGCTGGACGGAAAGGCTTCCACCCTTTCCGAATCCACCCGGCGCGCGGGGCTGGACTACTCGGTGATGCTGTCCATCGCCACTAAGCCGACCCAGACCCGCACCATAAACACCTGGGCGCTTTCGGTGGCCGGAGAATACTCCAACATCATACCCTTCGGCACCATACACCCGGACAACGAAAACTTTGAAGAAGAGTTGAGCTGGCTTGCAGCAAACGGTTTCCGGGGCGTCAAGATCCATCCGGACTATCAGAAAGCTCTCGTCAACGATCCGAGATACATGGATATATTCGCCGTAATGGAGCAAAAGGGCCTAATACTTATAACCCACGCCGGCTTTGACGTGGGGCTCCCCCCGCCCCGCCATTGTATGCCCCATATGCTTGCGGAGGCGCTGGACGCTTTTCCCCGCCTCACCGTGATCGCCGCCCACATGGGAGGCGTTGAGGAACAGGAAGAGGTGCGGAAATACTACAACGGCAGAAACGTGTATCTGGACACCTGCTTCACCCATCTGTATCTCAGCGGGGAGGAGCTCACCGAGGCCATAAAAAGGCACGGCGCCGAAAAGGTGCTGTTCGGCACGGACTCCCCCCACACCGACCAAAGGCAGCAAATGGAATATATACTTTCCCTGAAGCTGTCCGATGAAGAAAAAGCGCTGATAATGGGCGGAAACGCCGCAAGACTCCTGAAACTGTAAAAGAGGAACGCAAAATGAAACGTGTATTTGTTGTATTGGCCTGCCTTTCCCTTCTGCTCGTCCCGGGCTGCAAAGCGAAGACCCTTTATACCTATGACATGACGCATCTCTGGAGGCTGGACGTATCCAAGCCCGAGCAGGCCAGAGAAGCCTGGGACACAGCCCATTTCGTGAGCACCCTTCAGGGCATAGTCAACCAAAAGCAGCCGGTCCTCTACGTGTTTTTCAGCGGCTACAACAACGAGACCGACCCTCAGGGAGGCGCCGACAGGTTCTGGCTGGACAAAATGACGGAAAAAGGCGCCTGGCTTTCTTCGTACAAACAAAAGGAGATAGCCGATCTGGACGCCCTGGTGGAAACCTTCCGCGGCAGCATCAACGGCCTGGTGGTTTACGATGAAAACGTGCCTGCCACCAGCTGCGCCGCCACCACCTGCGCGGGGGCGGACGGCCTGGCCGCCGTAAGGTTCGACAAAAGCAAAACTTCCCTTTACTATCACCTGACCCAGGACCCCAAGGGGCCAAAACTCCCGGTAAAGGTGTGGCTGGTGAACCCCGACGGCTCCGGCAAGTTCACCGGAAAAGGGACCATACCCGAAACGAAAAAGGCCTCCACGGGCAGCGCGAAGTGCGACGTTTATATGTGGGCCAAGGAAAAATATCTGGACTCCGGCAAATGCGACCCCCACGTGCTGGGCTATTATCTGGACTGCAGCTGGGTGAAAAGCCCCGGCGGCAGGCTGTCCAATTTCACCCTGACCAATCACGATTATATAGTGGCCAAAAAGGGCTTCTGCTTCGACCTCTCGCCCTGGGACGACGAACCGGCAACGGACGATCCCGGCCAGCCTGTCGGCGCCGACGTCAATACTCTGAAAGCCATACTGCTTTCGGCGTATGAGCAAAACAAGGGAAAAATGATCCAGGCGGCGGGCTTTTTGCCCTGGGACAGGAAATACACACAGCATGCCGGCGGCAAACACGGCGACGTGGAGGGCGAATGGAAATACGCCGAGATACTTTCCTGCTACAACGCCTATATGGACGCCGACGCCCTGGGTTGTTCGGGCATGGCAAACGCTTCGGTGTTCAGCCTGTTCCCCCTGAAAACGAAATATACCCAGAAAAAGCCCGGCATAAAGGACCTGAAAAAGGCCGGCTATATTCTTGAGGACGGCTCGGTGAAAAAGGCCGTTTACCTGACCTATTACGTGGGCGACTACGATGCGGCGGCGTGGCTTTATCAGAGGATGCCGGAGATATGGGAATCCCCGGACAGGGGCTCCTTGCCTCTTGGGTGGGCCTTCAATCCCAATCTGGCGGAACGCTTCGCCTTCGGCATGCACTACCTGCGCTCCACCGCCACGGACAACGATTATTTCGTCACCGGCGACGTGGGAGCCGGCTACATCAACCCGGGACACCTGGCAGAGCCCCGGCGGTATTCCGGCCTGGCCTCCGGCGTGAAGGCCTGGGAGGAGCACTGCAAAAAGTGGATGGACAGGTTCGACCTTTCCATAGTGGGCTTTGTGATAGACGGCTTCGCTCCCCCTATGAACGAGGAGCTGCTGGATATGTATTCCCGCATCGCCCCCGACGGCATAGGCGGACAGAAGCTGCCGGCGCAGAGAGGCCTTTACAAAAACAAGATGCCCTACATAATCATGCAGTCCGACATATACGACCCCGAGGCCGACGCCCGGACCCACGCCGCCTATATGGGCAAAAGCATGCCGGAGTTCTATATGTTCCGCAACATCCTGTGGCCCGTAGCGAACCAGCAGCTCTTTTACGATAATCTCAAAAAGAAGGTCAAAGCGGACGTGGAGCTCCTGAGCCCTTATCATTTCTTCCTGCTGATGAAATACCAGATGCAGAGGGAGAACGCCGGCGCCGCGGCAACGGGAAACCCGTTTGACTTCCGGAACATCACCGTGACCGCAAAGAGCCCCGTGAACCCGATATCAAGCATAAACGATATGTTCGGAGCCAACGAGAGCGCGGTAGAGCCCGGCGTCACCATTTTTGCCGACGGCCCTCAGGACTGCTATGTGGAATGGGAGACCAAAACCGAAACCGAAATAGGCTCCGTTACCCTGTCCACCCGCCCCGACGGCAACGAGAGGAAACGGCACACTCCCCATTTCACTCTTTACGCCAAAACAGAGAAAAACGGCGACTGGGAAAAGCTGCTTGACAAAGACATATCTTTTCCTCCGGCAGAAGCCGTCAAATACGAACTGCCGGAAAAGATAAAGGCAAAATATTTCAAAGCGGTGTTCGCCGCCGACCCGAAAGGCAGCATGGGCCCCCGGATAGTGGAGCTTTCGGCAGAACAATAAAAGCGTACCTGCGGCAGAGCCTTTCCGGCTCTGCTTTTTTTTGAAAGCGCTTTCCGATAGTGTTATAATAATAATAGGATCATATTTACCTGAAAAGGCATAAGGAAACGGCCATGAACGCAAAAATATACTACTCCAACGATATTGACGACAGCTGCCTGAAAAACAGGCTTATAGGGATACTGGGCTACGGCAACCAGGGGCGGTCCCACGCCCTGAACCTGAGGGACTCGGGCTTTCGCGTCATAGTTGCCAACCACAGCGATACCCCCAACGGCCGGAAAGCCCGGGAGGACGGCTTCGACCCTTTGCCCATTCCCGAAGCGGTAAAGGCCGCCGACGTTGTGATGCTCACCCTTCCCGACGAGAGCATGGCGGATATCTACGCCCGGGAGATCGCCCCTTATCTGAAGGAAGCCCAGGGGATCATGTTCTGTCACGGCTTCAACGTCCACTTCGGCAAAATAATCCCGCCGGCAAACACGGACGTGTTCATGGTGGCCCCCAAGGGCGCCGGCTACAAGGTGCGGGCGGCGTATGAAAAGGGAGGCGGCGTGGCGGCCCTCTTTGCGGTCCGCCAAAACTACACCGGCGCCGCGGCGGATATGGCCAAAGCCTACGCCAAGGGCCTGGGCTGCGGACACAGCGGCATCCTGGAAAGCTCCTTTGAAGAAGAGTGCGTGTGCGACCTTTTCGGCGAACAGGCGGTGCTGTGCGGCGGTATGGCAGCCCTCATAGAAGCCGGCTTCAACACTCTGGTAAAAGCGGGATACCGGCCGGAGGTGGCGTATTTCGAATGCTGCCATGAAGTCAAGATAATAATGGACCTCATTTACCAAAAGGGCATTTCCGCCATGAACAAGGGCATCAGCAACACCGCGGAATACGGCGGCTACGTGGTGGGGAAAAAGATCATCAACAGCGCTGCGGAAAAGATAATGGACGAAGTCCTGAAAGACATTCAAACGGGAAAATTTGCCGACGCCTTTCTTGCGGATATCAAAAAGGATGACAATCTGCTTACAAAAACAAGAAAAGCCAACGACGAAGCGCTCATAGAAAAAACCGGCGCTTTTCTGCGGGAGAAGATGAATCTGGGAAAGGATTAGCATATTGTATTATTACGTAGATTATCACTGCCACACCCTGATGTCCGGAGACAACAGCCAGACCATGGAGGAGCTGCTGGGCTCTGCGGCGGACCGCGGCGTGCGGGAGCTTTGCATCACGGAACACTTCAACTTCATGCCCGGCACCTACTGCTTCGGCAGGTTTTCCTTTTGTGAGCACGACAAGAAGAGAAAAGAGCTGGCGCGCCTTTGGCCCGGCACAAAGATACTTTTGGGGCTGGAGATGGATTATATGCCGGAATTCATGCCCATCATCAGGCAGTTAGGCAGGGACCTGCCTCTGGACTACTATATAGGCTCCTGCCATATGAGCAACGGCAGGCACGTTTTCGGCGACGACTTCTTTGAAGGCAGATCCATGGAGGAGGCTTACAGAGAGTATTTTCTCACCGTGTCCGCCTGCGTCAGGCAGCGCGCCTTCGACACCGTCGCCCACTTTGACTGGGTCAAGAGAAAGGGCTGCGAATTATACGGCCCCTTTGATATGGCCCCCTTCAGGGATATCATAGCGGAGATACTCCGGGATATGATAGACCTGGACATGACCATGGAGGTCAGCGAGGCCGGCCTGAGGCATCCCCCCGCGGAGACGTACCCGTCCTTCGACATATTAAGGCTCTACAGAGATCTGGGAGGCGAGAACGTCACTTACGCCTCGGACAGCCATAACCCTAAGCAGACCTCGGCGCACAACGGGGAGGTTTACGGCGCCCTGGAGCAAATGGGGTTCAGATGGATCACCGTTTTTGAAAAACGCGAAAAAAAGCATATCCCCATAAGCGGCGCATAAATGAAAAACAAACCCAACGTATTTGCAATAGTCACCGTGATCGCCTGCTTTGTTCTGGTGTGCATGATATTTATCTCGGGAAGCAATCTGCTGCAGGCGCTGAAAACGGGATCAGCGGGAGGCTTTTACGCCCCGTTTCCCGCTATAGACAGCGCTCCGCAGCCCGTGCCTCTTACCATTCCGGAGAAATGCGCCCCGTATCTGTATGATTCCAATATATACAGCGCCTTCGTCACCGAGAAGTCCTATACGGTTTTTATAGAAAAGAAGCTCATCTACGAGCCCTTTTCCAAAAAACACGTCCTTTATACCAAAACGGAAAGCGACCGGTCCGCCGATTCCGTCATATGCGGCCCGGGACAAAAGACCCGGCTGAAGGAAAACACGTCGCTTTACAGATACCCTGCGGCGCCGGCTTCCCCCGCCCCCGGCTGTATGCCCCGGGAAAGGGTGTTTTACAGGCTGGCGTCTCCCGAGGGAAAAGTGCTGTGGGAAGACTGCCGCTTCGTCTTTCTTCAGAAGCAGGAGCCCGTAAAGGACGTCAGGCGCTTTTCCGACGACTCCTGGCTGATCCTCACCGACAGCGCTCCCAACGCCCTCTACGTGAATACCCGGACAAAGGTGACCACGGCATACACGGCTCTCCCCCATACGGGAAAGGCGCCGGATATCAGGTTCCTCAGGTATAGGGAAGCAAAGATCGCCGGCGATAACGAGGTCGAATTCGAGTGCCCCGGAAACGCGGTCCTGGGCATGCGTATATGCCTTTCGGCAGACGACGTGCGGAAAAACATCACCGACAAGCACGATATGGACCGGCAGGTGATACGCTGGAACGGAAAAGAGGCGGATATAGCCGACGTTTTTCCCGCCCCTTCCTTTTTCCGGAAAAGGCCCTCCGTAAAAGACGCCCTTGCCTGGGACTGCAGGATAAATAAGCCGCAAAAGCCAGAATAAGCCGGAAACAGTAAAAAACAAACGAAAACGCAACACATCGCCGCGCCGTATGTGATATAATATAAATAACACATTCCAAGTTTCAAGGAGAAGGACATGAAAAAAGGCTTTACGCTTATCGAACTCTTGGTAGTTATCGCTATCATCGCCATCCTGGCCGCCATTCTGTTCCCCGTTTTCGCGCAGGCAAGAGAAAAGGCCAGACAGACACAGTGCCTTTCCAATGCAAAGCAGATTGGCATCGCTTTCAACATGTACGCTTCCGACTGGGATGACTGCCTTCCCCAGTACGACGAAGCCTACGCTGTGAGCCAGGGCATATGGAACACCAACGGCGCAGAGGTCTATGCCTGCACCCACGGTATGCATGCAAACTATGCCCGCTCAAACCATGAAGACTACATAAAGCACTACTCTTTTGTGGGACAGCTTGCTCCGTATATCAAAAACGGAAAGA
>JAGDAG010000168.1 GCA_017959625.1 Abditibacteriota bacterium
AAAACTGCGGAAAAGGGCCAGAAGAAGCAAGACCGCTATATTGAGGGCCGAGGCAAAAGCGGTGGCAAGGGCGGCTCCCCTCACCCCCAGAGGCTCGCAGCCGAGATTGCCGAAAATGAACACCCAGTTGAGGAACACGTTGCAGACCACCGAGCAAACGGAAGCCACAAGAGGGATACGCACCCTCTCGGTGGAACGCATCACGGCGGTGATGCACATGCCGAACACCTGAAAATCGTAGGCGCAGCCCGCGATCCTCAGGTATTCCTCTCCGATGGCGCGAATGGCCGGTTTGTCGGTGTAAACGCTCATTACAAAACCCGGCGCCAGGAGAGCCAGCCCCGCAAATATAAAGGCTACCGACATCATGAAGACCAGAGTGGTCCCGTAGGCGCGCCTTATGCCGTCGTGATCCTTCGCCCCCCAATACTGCGAATAAAAAAGCATGCCGCCTGCCATAAAGCCCCAATAGCAGCTGAACATGATCATGGAATACTGGGCGCACAGCCCCACAGCCCCCACGGCGCGGGGCCCCTGGGAAGCCAGCATTATAGTATCCACCATGCCCGCAGTGACCCCCAGCAGGTTCTGGAGCGCCACGGGAATGGCTATACGGGCAGTCTTTTTAAGAAAATCCGCCCAGTCAAAGGACGGACGCAGGCCTTTTTTCAAATCGTCACCATAAAAAAAAGCAAAAATCCGGAAAGGATTTCTGCTTTTTGTCGTCGTAAGGTCAAACCAGCTTGATGGTAGGGCACACCGTATTGGTGGCTATATAAATGTTCTCGTGACTGAGAGTGACAGTCAGATTCCATTTCCTGCCCAGAGCCTCCAGATCCGCGCGTATCTCATCCGCAACGCCGTCGTCGGGCACCGCTATCTGCGCCAGCATATAGGGCGTGCCTTTGGCTATATAGGCATAAAAATCCTCTATATTTATTCCGCGGCCGTAAAGATAAGAGGTTATCTCGCTTATGATGCCCGACTGCTCGTTGCACTTTATGGTAAGGACATACCTTTCGTGCTGAGCGTTTTTCGGGCTTCGGGGCTCTTTGTACTCCACCAGGTTTATGTGGTAGTCTTTGCTTTCCTCCGGCCGGAAACCGCAGACGGCGCAAGAAAGCTGCTGCTCCGTCACCTTTCGCGGAAAGGAAGCAAAAACTATTATGGTAAAGTACCCCTTTACTACAGTCTGGTTCACCTCGCTGATATTCCCCTCCAGCAGGCTTATGGCCGAGGAGATATCGGCTATGATGCCCGGCTTGTCGCCGGAAAGGAGAGTGATTATATACTGATACAAATCAGTTGGTCCAGTTCTTCTTTACAGCCTTGTAATATACCACCTCGGGATAATGCATATCGTTTTCGGCATCGTAATAATCGGGATTCACGTCTATGGTGATGGTATTGCCGGTGCGCTTCGTGTCTCTGATTATCTGGGTAAAGGTATATCTCCAGCGGTTGCCCAGCCATTTGCCCGGAACGTTTCTGTACTGGAAGCTCATACTGTCAAATTCGTAGTAGTAAGCCCGCACAAATGCCAGAGCAGCTTCGCGGCATTCGTTCTCGTCGGCGCCGTAGGGCCTTGAGGAACTGCGTCCCGTATATTCGGGAAAAGCGTTATATACCCGCACTTCTCCGTTGTCATCCTTGGAGGCGCTTCCGTGAGCCAGAGTAGGCAGCGCGGGAGCAGGCTTTTTTTCCTTTGTTTCCGCCGCGGGGGCCGCAGGAGCCGCGGGGGCCGCGGCAGCCGCCGTTGCGCCGGGAGTGGACGGCATGGTAGGCAGGGAAGGCGTAGACGGGCCGCCTGACATGGAAGGCGAACCGGGCGTAGAAGGCATGCTCGGCGTGCTCGGCGTGCTGGCAGCAGATTCGGAGGAAGAAGAATCTTCGTCTTCACCGCCGCAGCCGCAGAAAACAACTGCCAGGCCTAAAAGGACCGCTATCAAAAGTATTTTTTTCATTGATGAACTCGCTCTGGGTTTAATATACATCTAATATTTATTATATAGTTTTTTGTCCGCTTATGGCAAGTTTTTTTGTTTTTTTTGCTTCCCCCGGGCCCGGGGCATACGCGGCCCGTATCATTCTATAGGCTCAAAATCCGCGACTCCGTGCTTGCACAGAGGGCAAATGAAATCGTCGGGAAGCTCGTCGCCTTCATAGACGTATCCGCACACGGTGCAGACAAAGCCCTTTTTGCCCTCGGTTTGGGGCCTGGGCTTCACGTTCTTCTGGTAATAGGTATAGGTCATGGTCTCCCGGTCGCTGATGACCCGGGCCTCGGTGACGGAGCATATGAAGAGGCCGTGGGTCCCCAGATCCAAGTAGTCCTCCACTTTGAGGGACATGAATGCGTTGATATATTTGGGCAGAAACACCAGGCCGTTGCCGCTGCGGAAGGGCTCGTCGGGCCAGTCGCTGAACTTGTCCGCCGACCGGCCGCTGCGGAAGCCGAAATGCTCGAACACCTTGAAGGGAGCGTCGGTACTCAGGCAGTTCACGTTCATGACGCCTGTCTGTTTTATGACGTGGTGTGAATAGTTCTGCTTGTTGATGCACACGGCCACCCGGTTGGGGGTATCCGTGACCTGGGTCACGGTGTTCACGATGAGGCCGTTATCCTTCTTCCCGTCGTTGGAGGTCACCACGTAGAGGCCGTAGCCTATGCGGAACAGGGCAGTCATATCGTTCTTGTTGGCAGTTTCGTCATGCTGGGCCAGATAATCCTTGCACAACTCCTCGGCCAGAGCCTCCAGAGCCGCTCCGCTTTCGGCGTTCAGGGCCGATTTTATAGTCACCTGATTGTCGGCAAAGGTGAGCTTCTTGCAGCCCTCCAGCATCTTCTTCATGGTCTTGGCCGCCAGAGGGGCCCAGCTGCCGTTCTCAATAAAGGCCACGGTCCGGTTCTGGAAATTGCGTTCCGTGAGATGGTTTATGAACTCCTTCATAAAGGGGAATATGTCGGCGTTGTAGGTGGTGGTGGCCAATACTATCTTTCCGTAGCGGAAGGCGTCCTCTACTGCCTCTGCCATATCGTCCCGGGCCAGGTCGGTGACGGACACCTTGGGGCAGCCCTTTTCCTTCAGCAGCTCCGCCAGCTTTTCTGCCGCCTGCTTCGTATGGCCGTAAACGGAGGTATAGGCTACAAGGATGCCGTCGGTCTCCACTCCGTAAGAGGACCAGATGTCATACAGATTGATATAATAGCCCAGGTTTTCCTTCAGCACGGGGCCGTGAAGGGGGCATATGGTCTGAATATCCAGAGCGGAGGCCTTCTTGAGCAGGGCCTGGACCTGGGCGCCGTATTTGCCCACTATGCCGATATAATAACGCCGGGCTTCGCAGGCCCAGTCTTCCTCGGCGTCCAGGGCGCCGAACTTGCCGAAGCCGTCGGCGGAGAACAGCACCTTGTCCTTTGCGTCATAGGTCACCAGCACCTAGGGCCAGTGGACCATGGGAGCAGCCACGAAAGCGAGGGTGTGCTCTCCCAGAGAAAGGGTGTCCCCCTCCCCTGCAACGATGCGCCTGTCTTCAAAGCCTTCGCCGAAAAAGTTCTCCATCATGGCAAAGGCCTTGACGCTGGAGACCACGGTGCATTCGGGATAGGTCTTCATAAAATCGTAAATATTGGCGGAGTGGTCCGGCTCCATGTGCTGCACTATCAGATAATCGGGCTTTTTGCCGTCAAGGATGTTCTGGACGTTGTCCAGCCACTGGTGGAAGAACCGCTTGTCCACCGTGTCCATGACGGCCGTCTTCCGGTCCATGATAACGTAGGAGTTGTAGGCCATTCCGTTGGGCACGTCGTACTGCCCCTCAAACAGGTCGATGTCGTGATCGTTGACGCCTGCGTAAAAAATACTGTCGGTGATATTCATACTGCTTCCTGATTTTATTATTATTTCACATTTATTATATACTAAAACACGGATAAAAGCAAACGCCTAATCCGACGCCCGGTATTCTATGAGCGCCGAAGCGGGAGCCCGGGGGATCTCCACCTTCAGCCGGGCGAGGTCCCTGCCCTTCATGGTCAGGCGGCGGGAGGGCCTGTAGCTCTCGCCGTAAACGGTGACAGCGTATTTTTTGTCCGGGTCTATCCCCCTGGGGGAAAGCTCCATGGACAGTATGGGCGAATCGTCCCTGCGGAAGGCAAACACCGCCCCGTCGCCTTCCTCCGGCCTGTTGTATTGATAGACGCACCATTCGTCGCTTGCTTCGCCCTTGAACACCAGCCTGTAAAAATCTCCAAATATATATTTCTGCAGCCTTTTCACTTCCTTCAGGGCGGTCCCGAGGGCCTTGTTGTCGTAGTCCTCCCCCCGGTTGTCCTCTCCGAACAGGAAGCCGCCGTTGAAGGCCGAACGGATATAATAGGGCTCCGTGCCGAAGGTCTGGCCCGTGTTCTGGGGCACGAAGAGATTCAGGTTGGAATTGATGTCCTGGTTCTGGATGGCCATATCCTTCATGTTCCGGGCGGCGGCGGTAAAGTTGCCGCTGTCGGTGCGCCACACGGGTATGCTCCTGGAGCAGGTCTCCAGGTCTATCCTTCCCCCGCCCCCGCAGCAGTTGTCTATAAACAGGCCCGGATTCGCCTCTATGATACTGTCCCACAGCCTGTAAAGGCCTTCCACCTGGCGCGCCTCCAGTATGCCCACCCTGTCGGGGGTTTTTTCCTCCCTTTTGCGGATGCCGTCCAGAGAATAGCCGATATCCGTGCGCCAGATATCAACCCCCCACTCCTTTATGCAGGTATTCATAATGCCGGCCATAAAGTCGCACGCCTCGGGTATGCCCAGGTTGAAGCAGCCCGACGAAGCCCCCGCGGGCAGCACCCATTCGGGATGTTCCCGGGCCAGAAGGCAGCCCTCCGAAAGGGCTTCCGGAGCGAACCAGCACATTACCCTGAGGCCGTTTTTGTGGGCGTAATCGCTGATGCCCTTCACTCCCTCGGGGAACCGGTCCATGGCCACGGCCCTCTCCGGGGGATAGCCGTAATTGCCCAGGCCGGCGGGAAAGCCTCCCTTGTGCCACCAGGCGTCCAGCCAGTAAACCTCAAAGGGCAGGCGGTGTTTGACGATATTGTCTATGTAGGTCTTTTCGTTTTCAAAGGTGGTATCGTTGGCTTCGTTGAAGCAGGAGCACATATCAAATACGGGCTCGCGTATTATTTCTCCGCCGCTGCGGGGCACTATATACTCCAGCATGGTATGCCTGAAATAATTCCAGCCGTCCTCGGGAAGCCCCTTCCAAAGGGTGAGCAGCACCCGGGGGCTCCGGATGCTCTCGCCGGGCTCGAGATAACAGTTGAGCTTTGTCATGCCGGCAGAGGACCGTATCTTTCCGCCGCGGTTCTCCACTTCGGCGTCCCACTGTCCGGTCCAGCCCAGGGCTGTGACGATACCGTAATTGCCGAAGGACAGATTGTAAAAGGGAAAGGCTCCCGAAGAGGAATAGGCGCCGGGAGTGCCGAATTCTATCTTGTCGCCGTCGGTCAGGATATCCTCCAGGGGCATGAACTCCCGGTGGGTAAAACCGGCCATGCCGGTGGAGCCCTCCTGACGGAAAAGGACCGGAGCGGAAGACGACGCCGTATCGGGCTGCTGGGGCACGCCGGGAGCGGCGTAAACCGTACGGCTCCTGTCGGCTCCGGCGGGATAAAAACAGGCGTCGAGAGCCCTGAAGGCGCTGAGCACGGGAGTGTTCCCGCTTCCCCTGTTGGCGATATAAAAGGTCCAGTCCACCCCGGAGGTCTTTTTGTATATGTTCACCACGGCCTTTATCTCAAGATTTGTATCCGGGTCTCTCCAGCAGGCGGTGCGCAGGGTCCTGTCCTCCAGCTCCCTGTCCCTGCAGGTGTATTCCCAGCCGGCAAGAAGCTCCCGGGAAGCCTTTCCGCCGTATTCAAAGGAAAAGGGCGCGGGATCGGCCGCCGGGGGCAGTTCATTCAGATTGCTCCCCGCCGGGAGGCTGTAGAGCCGGGTCTCCGTCCACGCGGCGACGCTCTCCCGGCTCACCGACGCGGGGATCAGGGAGAACCCCGAGCGCAGGGGGATGGGAAGCAGCAGCCGCAGGGCCACCGGGATCCATAGCAAGCAGAGCAGGCTCCGGGGCGCCCTGCGCAGCGCAAGGCGCCGAAGGATCAC
>JAGDAG010000169.1 GCA_017959625.1 Abditibacteriota bacterium
CTTACGTGAAAGGCGAAGAACTGCCCATAAGGAACTATCCCTGGCAGATATTCTGCAACGTGATACCTCAGATATCTTCTCTCAAGAGCGAATTCGAGGGCTATTACGGCGAAGAGATAAAAATGATAAAGGAGACCCGCAAGATATTCGGCAACCCGGATATACAGGTGTCCGCTACCTGCGTGAGGGTGCCGGTGTTCCGCGCCCACTCCGAATCGGTGAACGTGGAGTTCGAAAAGGAGATATCCGTGGAAGAAGCGCGGGAGGCGATAAAGGCGTGGCCCGGCCTGGAGCTGATAGACGACCCTGCAGGCAGCAAATATCCCATGCCCCTGTTTGCGGAAGGGAAGGATCCCACCTACGTGGGGCGCGTCAGGAAGGACACCTCCAACCCCAACACTCTGGATATGTGGGTGGTGGCGGACAATATACGGAAGGGGGCGGCCCTGAACTCCGTTCAGACGGCCCTGAAGGCCATAGAGATGGGGCTTGTTAAGCCCAAGGCATAGTTTTATTATCGGCGCAAGGCTTACGGCTTTGCGCCGTTATTGTATACGAGGCTCGGAATGAAAGTGCTTTTGATAAACGGAAGCCCCCGGAAGGCTTCCAATACCGGGCTTGCTCTGGAAGAGATGGCAAAGGTCTTCCGGGAGCAGGCGATAGACGCGGAAATCGCGCAGGTGGGCGCTCTTGCAGCGCGGGGCTGCATGGGCTGCGGAGCCTGCGGAACGCTGGGGAAATGCGTTATCGACGACGTGGTGAACGAACTCGCGGAAAAGCTCCGCGGGGCTGACGGGCTGGTGCTGGGCTCTCCCGTATATTACGCCGGGCCCAATTCCACCCTTACCGCCATATGCGACAGGCTGTTTTATTCGTCTTCCTTCGACAAGACCATGAAGGCGGGAGCCGCCGTGGTCTGCGCCAGAAGGGGCGGCACCACAGCGGCCTTTGACAGGCTCAACAAATACTTTACCATATCCGGCATGCCCGTGGTATCGGGCTATTACTGGAACAACGTCCACGGCAGACTCCCCGGCGAAGCGGAAAGGGACGGAGAAGGCATGTGGAACGTGAGATGCCTGGCCCGGAACATGGCTTTTCTTATGAAGAGCATCGCTCTGGGCAGGGAAAAATACGGGCTGCCCGAAAGGGAGCCGGAGGTGAGGACCAACTTTATCGGATAAATATATACTTCGGAGGGATAATATGAAAATCAAAAAATGGGTATATGTTTTGCTGCTCATTACGGCGGCGGCGACCCTTTTTGCCGACGAGCCGCTTTACGTTGGCGGAGAGAGGGAGGCGGCCAGGCTGCCCTATTATCTTGCGGAATACGCCAAGGAGAAGCCCTATCCCTCCATCAGCATCTGCAAGGAAAGCTTTGCCGACGCCAGGGTTATCCTTATCATCGAGACCCGCAGGTGGTCTTCTTCTGCCCGCGAAGGCGTTCGATACTTCTGTTCGTCGGATGAGCTGCTGCGGAAGATAGACGACGATCCGGAAGCGTCTCTCGGCGAATACAGGCTCCTGGAAAAATACGAAATGGGCGGCGGCTTTGCCTACGAGCTCCGTTTGATCCGGGAGAAGAAAAAGGGATATTTCGGAGGCGACACGTGCCTTTCGGTCATAAGGCGGGGCAGGGAGATCGTGTGGTTCCGGGCCTTCACCGGGCACGTGTATATCAAGAAAGGGCTTCTGGCCGCCGTTCCCCATCCCGACGCAGTAGTCCTGCGGGACGGCAGATATATGGTGGCAACCCCCGGAGAAACCTTCTATATCAAGCGGGCTGCCGGAAAGCTGCTCGTCAGTCTCTACGAAGATACGAGGCCGGTATGGTACGACGGGATAGTGGGCTCCGCAGGCTATATACCTCCCTGGTGGTATCCCGCGGTGACCATCCTCACGGAGAACGTGGTCCGCATGACCTATCCCGACGGCACGTCCGATCACTGGAAGGTGATCCTTTCGGAGGAAGAGACCGCCCTGAACGAGGAGCGCCGGAAGGCTTCGGACACCCGCGGTTTCATAACCGGCGAAGGGCGCCTGCTGTGGTGGAACGGCAAGGGCAGGATGCAGAGATTCGGGGCGGAAGAAATGCAGAACCGGTCTTACCGGGAAGGGGGCCCGGAGCCTTCGTATCCCGGGATGTTCCGCCGGCCGGGTCTTTCGGAAATAAAGCTGAAGGAATATATGAAAAAGGCTCCCGACTTCCGGCCCAAGGGACCGGCCCCCGTTCAGCCCGTGTCCGAAGCGCCTGATCCGCCGGAGACAGGAAAAGCGGCTGCCGTTCCTCCGGAGCCGGAGGACGGCGGAACGTTCCTCACCCGTCTTGCGAAGGCCCTGTCCGGCCGGATCAAGGGCGCGGCGGATTGTGTCCGCAGGTTATTCGGCGGCTCGTTGTCCTGACGGCAGGCTGCCGGGACTTGTCCCGCCGCAAAATGGCGCAGGGCTTTTGCCCTGCCTTTTGCTTTTTTTATGATATAGTGGTATAATATATTTGCGTTGGGATGTAGCTCAGCTGGAAGAGCATAACGTTCGCAATGTGAGGGTCAGGGGTTCGATTCCCCTCTTCTCCACCATTTGTAAAGCCGCTTTTGTCTGTTGTGATGAAGGTGGTTTTTTTGTATATACGGGCAGAAAACGTTTCCCGGGCCGCAGAGGAAGCGGGGGGCATTACGGAAAGGAGCCGTAAAAATGAGATATCCTGTTACCGACCACGGCGTAGAGCCGGACAAAAAAGAACAGCAGACAGAAGCGCTGCAGAAGATCTTCGACCGCTGCAAAGACGGCGGCGGGACGGTGGTGTTCCCCAAAGGAACATACCGTTTTTCCGGCGTGCTCATATATTCCGATACCACAGTGCTGCTGGAGAGCGGCGCCGAGCTGCTGGGCAGCAAAGAGTGCGGCGAATACCCGGTGTTCCCGGTGCCGGAGGGAGTGAGCCTCCGCACCGATATGGAGATGATACCGAACTATTCGGGCTTTAAAATAAGAGGCGAATACCGCAGGGCAATGTTTTCGGCCTACGGTGAACGGAACATCGCCGTCATCGGAGCCCCGGGCTCCGTTATCGACGGGCAAATCTGTTACGATCCGGAGGGCGAGGAAGGCTACCGCGGGCCCCACGGCATTTTTCTTTCAAACTGAGTGACCCTCAGGGGCTACACCATAAGGCACAGCGGCAACTTTATGCATCAGCTGGACCTTTGTACCGGCGTCTCTATGACCGACGTCACCTGTCTCGGAGGCAGCGACGGCATACATCTCCACTGCTGCAGCGGCGTTGAGATAAACCGCTGCGTGTTCCGCACCGGCGACGACTGTATCGCCGGGATAAATATCAGAGGGCTGCACGTAAACAACTGCGTGCTGAACACCTCTTGCCAGGCGTTCCGGATGGGCGGCGCGGACATACTTGTGGAAAACTGCCACGTTTACGGCCCCGGCTATTATCCCCACAGGGTGACCGTGGTCCGTTCGAAGACCGAAGAACTGCCCGGGGAGGCTGGCAGGCACGACCTTATCTCCTTTATGATCTTTTTTGCCAGCGAAGCGTATCCCGCAAAAGAGCATTCCCGCAATATAGTTTTCCGCAATCTGATAGTGGAGAACGCCGGAAAAGTTCTCACTTATCACGCCGATAAGCCGGAGTGGCTCCAGTCGGGGGACCGGCTCCGGGAACTCACCTTCGACAACGTGCGTTTTACCGGGCTCGGGCGCAGCTCGCTGGTTTGCGGCTCTCCCGAAGAGCCCCTTGAGATCCGCCTCAAAAACGTGACGGCGGAGTTTGAAGGGGGAGAAGGAAGCCTGTTCCATCCGGACAGCGCCCATATCAGGGTGACGGAAAGCTGAGCCGGCCCGCGGCGCGTCCGCCATACGGCCGTTTCCGGACGAAGCGAAGCCTTCGTCCGGAATCTTTTTTTTGAACGCTTCGTTCCCGCTGCCCGTGCCCGGCTCCTGTTGCAAAAGAGAGCCCCGGGTGGTAAAATAAAAGTGTGTATTGTATGTATCGGCTGCGACGCAGCCTTTTTATAAGGAAGGTTTTATGAAGACGAGAACGAGATTTGCTCCAAGCCCCACGGGTTCTCCTCATATAGGGAATATCCGCACGGCTGTTTTCGACTATCTTTTTGCCCGCCATTCGGGAGGCGATTTCATACTGAGGGTAGAGGATACCGACAGGACCAGATATGTGGAAAGCTCTCTTTCGGATATGATGAAGGGGCTCCGCTGGATGGGCATGGACTGGGACGAAGGCCCCGGCGCCGGGGGAGACTGCGGCCCCTATTTTCAGTCGGAGAGGCTGGACCTCTATCACAAATACGCAAAACAGCTTTTGGAGGAAGGCAGGGCGTATTACTGCTTCTGCACCAAAGAGAGGCTTGAAGACCTGAGGGCAAAGCAGGCCGCCGCCAAGCTGCCTCCCGGCTACGACAGGGCCTGCAGGGACCTTACGCCGGAAGAGCAGGAGGAAAAGCGCCGGGAAAACCCGTCTCCCGTGATCCGTTTCAAAATGAAGCGGGAGGGGGAGACCTCTTTCACGGACGCCGTGAGGGGCGAGGTGAGCTTCCGCAACGAGCTGGAGGACGATTTCATCATTATAAAAGCCGACGGTTTTCCCACTTATCATTTTGCCAACGTGGTGGACGACCATCTCATGGGCATAACCCACGTGATACGGGGCGAAGAGTGGATAAGCTCCGCTCCCAAGCACCTGCAGCTTTACGAGGCCTTCGGCTGGACGCCTCCCGTATGGGTGCATCCTCCCCTCATCCTTGACGAAAGGGGCAAAAAGCTTTCCAAGCGTTCCGATACCGCCACCGCTTTTATGAGCTATATAGAGGAGGGGTATCTCCCCGAGGCCATGCTCAACTTTATGGCCACTATGGGCTGGTCCTCCGGCGAGGACAGAAAGCTGTTTTCCAAAGAAGAGCTCATAGAAAAGTTTACGCTGGAGGGCATAGCCAACCACCCGGCGATCTTCGACCTTATGAAGCTCAGGGACCTCAACGGCGAATACATACGCATGAAGACAGATGAGGAGCTCAAAGAGCTTATAAAGCCGTATATGCAGGCTGCCGGCCTCGTGCCCGGCGGGCCTTCGGAGGAGGACGAAGAGTATCTTCTGCAGGTGGCGGCCCTTATCAAGGACCGCATAGTCACTCTCTCCGAGGCGCCGGCCCTTACCGGCTTTTTCTACCGGGATCCGGACGAATACGAGCCCAAGGGCGTAAAGCATTTTCAAAAGGAGGAATTCCCGGCTGTGGCGGAGCTTCTTCTGGAGAGGCTGGGCAGCGTGGAAGACTGGACTCTGGAAAACGTGGAAAGCGCCGTCCGCAGCGTTGCGGAGACCCTGGAGCTGAAGCCCGCCCAGGTGATACACCCGGCAAGGATGGCCGTCACCGGGCGCACCTGGGGGCCGGGGCTTTTTGAGATATTGCACTTGGTGGGAAAAACTGCTGTTTTGAGGCGGATAAAGGCCGCTATGTGTTTCAAGGCGGAACAGATATGAGAATAATAGATATAAACACTGCCTACGGGCCTTATACCGGGGCGTCTGCCACCACGGGCAGCGGAGAACTGGAACAGAGGCTGAAGGCTGCCGGCGTGGAAAAGGCGGTCTCTCTCTGCAGCTACGGCATCTATTACAGCTACAGGGACGGAAATGCCAGAACTCTGAAAACCTGCCAGGAATCATCGCTGCTCATGCCTGCGGCCACCGTGGACCCCCGGGGCTTTTTCGGGCAGAAGGAGCTTTTGCCCAAACTCAAGGAGGCCGGCTTCCGGCTTTTGAGGTTTTTCCCGGATCTGCAGGAGTGGGACACGGAGCATCTGGTGTTTGAAGACCTGCTGAGGCTCAATGCCGACGTGGGGCTCCCGGTGATGATCTCCGTAACGGCCCCCGGACAGGTGACAAGGGTGTTCCGTATAGCGGGAGACCTGGGGTATCCCGTCATACTGCAGGGCATCGGCTATCTGCAGCTGGCGGAGACCATTGCCGCCGCCCGCAGGTCCGAGTGCTTTATGGCGGAGACCAGCGGGCTCAGCATGCCCGCCACTCTGGAGCTTCTGAGCGGCAGCATCGGAGCGGACCGCATACTTTTCGGTTCCGGCGCCTGCGAAAGATCGGTGGAGATAGCCAGGGATTTCGTGCTTTCCGCCCATATCCCGGACGGGGACAAGGAAAAGATCTTTTACGAAAACAGCGCCCGCGTGTTAGGAGTTTAGTATGAGAATAATAGATATCAACTGCCGCATAGGGGCCATACCCGTTCTGGGGAACCAGTTCACGGCGGAGAACCTTCTGGGCAGCATGCAGAAAAACGAAGTCAAAGCCGCGGTCATATCCTCCACCATTTCCGATACGGTGGATTTCATGGCCGGGAACCGGCTGGTTTATCAGACGGTGGAAAAGTATGCCGGCAAAGCCAATCTTTTCGGAGCGGTCACGGTGAACACCGCGTTTCCCGACGAATCGGTGGAGGAGATGCGCAAATATCTTTTCAACGAAAGGATGGTGGCCGTGCGGGTGGTGGCGGACAACCGCAAAAGCCCCCTTCTGCACAGCACCTGCCGGGCGATCATCAATTCCCAGAGGCGGTATGCCGCCCCGGTGCTCATCCACGCGAAGAATGCCGCCGACGTGGAAGTCATCGAGCTTCTGGCGGCGGAGTTCAAAACCATGCGTTTCATCATACTGGGCATGGGGGAAGACGACTGGAAGCACGCGGTGCTGGCGGCGGAGACCAACACCAATATCTCTCTGGAGCTTTCGGGGAGGATAAGCAGCGACAAGATCGACTACACCCTGAAGACCCTGGGCTCCCACAGGCTTTTCTACGGAAGCAGCCTGCCCTACGTGGACGGAGCGCTGTTCAAGGCTTTCGTGGAAAACGCCAATATAGACGACGGCGAAAAGGCCGATATCTTTTTCAACAACGGAAAAAGGCTTCTGGACAACAAATTATGAGGCTTGTTTCTGTTTTGCTCGTATGCCTGTTTCTTGCGGGCTGTTCTTTTAATTCTTCAAAAAAGGAAGCGGTGGCCCAAAAAGAAAAGGCTGCGGCAGAGTTCCGGACGGAAGAAAAAAAGCTTGACAGAGAAATAGACGCGGCAAAAAAGGAAGCGGAGAAAAAAACCGAAGCGCTGAAAAAAGAACTGGAGGAGATCCCGGAGAT
Organism: Abditibacteriota bacterium; assembly: GCA_017959625.1. GTDB lineage: Bacteria > Armatimonadota > UBA5829 > UBA5829 > UBA5829 > RGIG7931. The sequence goes on from JAGDAG010000169.1 coordinate 7,179, forward strand.
ACACATCGATACCGGGAACGTGACCTTTGAATGGGCGGGGGAAAAAGGAAAGGCTATGTCCTGCCGCGCCCAAAGGTTTTCCGGCAGCCGGACGGATGAGATAGTCACTCTCGAGGGCTTTTCCGCCGACATGAACGACAAACAGGCCTCCTTTGCCGCCCATATGATAGCGCCCAAAGCGGTTTTGTATATGAAGACCCGGAAGGTGGCGGCAAGCGGCGGAGTAAAGGTCACCTCCGCCACCAACAAAGCGGTCCTGGTGGCCGAAAGAGTGGAGTGGGATTCGAAGGCGGGAAAAATGTACGCCGAGAACGCCCGCCTTTCCACCGATATGGGCACAATGACCGGCAGAAAAATGACTTTGGATACGGCGCTGGAGACCTTCGAGGTCTCCGATCGCTGAAAAGGAAGGACCATATGAAAAAATTCACGGCTGTTTTGCTTTTGCTTATGCTGGCTGCGGCCGCTTTTGCCGCAGACTTCGTTACGGAAGACGGCAGGATAAAGCTGAATTCGGCGACCATCTCCATGAACAAAAAAACGGTGAACGCAAAAAAAGACGTGTCTCTTTTTATAAAAGACGAAAAAACCGCTCTCGAGGTCCGCTGCGGGGAGCTTAAGCTCGTTTACGAAGGAAAGGCTTCTGGGGGGCTTGACTCGGTGAGGCAGGCGGTGATCAAAGGCAGCGTGCAGATGGTTTACGATGCAGGCGGAAACCGGTACGACATACGCTGCGACAGCGCATTTTACGAAAACAGCATACTCACCCTGGCGGGGAACGTGAAGATCGATTATTCCGGGGGCGATATGCCCGCAACCGCTACGGGCAGCCGGGCCACTATGAACCTTGCCCAGGACCCCGATGAAGACGCGCTGCTGTTTTCTATAGAGGGAGACGGCGAAAGAGCAAGGATAACCGTTCCCGCGGCGGCCGCAAAATGAAGCTTTCGGCCAGGGGGCTTGTAAAACAGTATAAGGGGCGCAGAGTGGTGAACGACGTGTCCTTTGAAGCGGAAACGGGAGAGATAGTAGGGCTCCTGGGGCCCAACGGAGCCGGCAAGACCACCTCGTTTTACATGGTGACGGGGCTTGTGCGGCCCGACGGAGGCCACGTTTTTCTGGACCAAACGGAGATCACCTCGCTGCCTATGTATAAAAGGGCAAGGCTGGGTATGGGATATCTGGCCCAGGAAGCGTCTGTGTTCCGCCATATCTCCGTGGAGGACAATATACGCCTGGTGCTGGAGCACCAGAAGCTCTCAAGAGAGGAACGCGAGGGGCGGCTGGAGCGGCTGCTTTCGGAATTCGGCCTGGAGGGCGTGCGCAAACGCCTTGGCCAGGTGCTTTCGGGAGGCGAGCGCCGCAGGGTGGAGATCGCCAGGAGCCTGGCCACGAACCCTTCGTTCATCCTGCTGGACGAGCCCTTTACGGGAGTGGATCCCATATCCATAAGCGATATCCAGGAGCTGGTAAGAGGGCTGAAGGACAAAGGGATAGGCATCATCATCACCGATCACAACGTGCGGGAGACCCTTGCCATTTGCGACAGGGCCTATATCATGGGCGACGGAGTCATACGCACCTCCGGTTCCGCAGCCTCTCTGCCCGAGGATCCCATTGCCCGCAAGTATTATCTGGGTGAAAATTTCGAGATGTGATGAAGATCTGCGACAGAATGCTGCTCAAAGAGCTGGCAGGCCCGTTCCTCTTCGGCATAGCAGCCTTTACCATATTGTTTTTTGCGGGAGACTTTCTTCAGGACGTCTCGCAGCTCATAAGCGAGGGCCTGCCCGTGTCCTCGGCCGCCCTGATGATAATGTATTACCTGCCCACCGTGGTCTTTTATACTCTGCCCATGGCGACCCTCCTGGCAGTGATATACACCATCGGCCGTTTCAGCGGTGAAAGCGAGATGATATCCTGCTTCGCGGCGGGGATAGGCTACAAAAGGCTGCTGGCTCCCGTGGCGCTCTTTGTGTTTATGGCCGCTGTCCTGAGCTACGCCCTCAACGATTTTGTGGCTCCGGCTTCCTATATGAAGCTGCAGCGCCTGGAAGCAAAGGCCAGAAGCGAAGCGGCGCCGGATACCGGGGCTGTGATGTTTTACGACAAAAAAACAGGCTCTCTTGTGAGAGCCGACGGGGGCTTCGATATCTCCAGGGGAGTGGCAAAGGATATCACCATACTGACGTTCAGGGAAGGCCGGCCGCTGATGCTCGTCTATGCCAGAAAGGCTGTGTGGCAGGGCTTTTCGGAGAAAAACAAACGGTTCGACTGGAAACTTTATGAAGGCTATACCCAGAAGCTGGGGGACGATTTCGGAGCAAGGATCCTGTTCGGCGATACCGAGACCCGCTCCGTAAAACTTGAAAAGGACGTAAAGGAGCTGGCCCTCCTTCAGAAGGCGGAGATGCACGATTCGGTTTCCAACATGAGCTTTTTTGAACTGCGGAGCCTGCTGGAGCTTTATAAAGCCGCTCCCGAGACCGAAAAAAAGGAGATCTGCAAAACCGAGGTCTTTATGTGGAACCGCTTTGCCCTTCCCATGAGCTGCATCATCCTGGGGCTTATCGCGGCGCCTCTCGCCATCCGCAGCCACAGAAGCAGCGCCGGGGTAGGCATAGGCATCAGCCTTTTGGTTATAGGCATCTATTATATCGTGTGGAACTACGGTTCCCAGCTGGCATATGACGGCAGCATTTCTCCTTTTATAGGCTCCTTCGGGGCCAATATACTGGGGCTGGGGTGCGCCTTGTTTTTGAATCTGAGAGTGAAAATGTAATGTATACGGCAGTGTTTTTTGCTGCGCTTATCGTTGTTTCCGGCATCGTTGCCTGGGTGGGCGATTACATTGGGCGCAGCCTTGGTAAAAAGCGGCTCACGATGTTCGGCCTCCGGCCGAAGCATACTGCCATCGTATCCACGGTAATAACGGGCATGTTTATTTCCGTATTGGCCCTGGTGGTGCTCACCGGGATCAATTCGCAGTTCAGACAGGTGATCTTCCACGGCCAGGAGATCCTGAAGAAAAACGAAAAGCTCTCAAGAGAATCCTCGGAGCTGCTGCTGGCAAACAGGGCGATACTGGCGGAACAGGAACGGCTGGAAAAGGAGACCGAGGCCAAGGGAAAGGATTATGAACTTATAAGAAAACGTTTTACCGCGGCAAAGCGGGATTACGACAAGGCAAAGGCAGCCTATAATGTTTCGGCAGGCCAGGTCAGGACCCTGAAAAAAAGCATAGAAAGCCGGCGGCTGGAGCTGGAACGGCTCAAAAGGCAGAACCTCGTTTCGGCAAAGGAACTGAAGGAAAAAGAAGCCCTTCTGGAATCGGACGAGGCAAAGCTCAGGGAAATGGAGGCCCGGCTCGAGGCCGATTCCCAGAGGCTCAGCGAGCTGATGGCGGAAGTGGAAGAGCAGCAGCGGCAGAGAGAGCTGGCAAAAAAAGAACTGGAGAAGGCAAACGGCGACCTGGCTCTTGTGAAGGAAAGCCTGGCTCAGGCGGAGCACGATCTGGACGTTGCCAGAGAGGCTATGAAGGAATATGCAAATCTGCGTCTCAGCACGGTGGTGATACGCCAGGAAGACGAGATAGCCAGAGCCGTCATAGACGGGACCGGCAGCATCCCGCAGATATCCGCCTCTCTTATGCAGCTTCTTGCAAACGCCAACGAAATTTGCTATAATATAATAAGCAGTTATAAGGGGACTCCCATCAGCGTTGAAGGAGAAAAGGCGGCGGCAGGCTTTAAAACGGCCTACGTGCGGCTTGTTTTCCGCGATGAGGCGGGAGATATCTATGAAGACAGCATCAGGACCATGGTCGTGAGCGCTGCGGAGGCCATAAAAAACAAGGGAGGAGACTCTCTTGTGATAGTGTCGTCTGCCGGCAATCTGACCTCTTCGGATCTCACGGTGATCCCCGTGGAATTCAGGCTGCATGAGGAGAAGCTGATCTATGTCAAAGGCAGCCTGATATCAAAGATATCTTTTACGGGCAGCGAGTCCGACGCCGGGATATTCACCATGCTGTATGATTTTTATACCAACACGGTCCTCACGGAATCTGTGGACAAAGGCGCCGTTCCCGCCCAGATGTCTCCCCTGTTTTCGTATTATTGCCGGAAAGCGGTGGAGCGCAACCCCGCCCTCAGGCTTTTCTCTTCATACAAGGAAGTCTCGATGACGGAACAGGCAGAGGTCATCCTGGGGCTTATGAAGGAGATCTCCGGCTCCCCGGCGGAGGTGAAGCTGTACGCCGCCAGGGACCTTTACAGTTCGGACGTGGTTTCAACCAGAAATACCAGAGTGGAGGTTTCAAAATGATAGTGATTGCAGTAGATCCCGGAAAAAGCAAAGTGGGTATAGCCGTTGTGAATTCCGTTGGCGGAACTATCACCCGCAAGGTTTGTTCACGCTCCACTTTTTGCGAGGACGTGGAGCATTATAAAACCAATTATCCTACCGCTCACATAGTGTGCGGAAACGGGACAAGGTCCGAGGATATCATCAAAGAGCTGACGGAATACGGCATAAAGGATATCCACGTGGTGGACGAGACCAATACCACGTGGGAGGCGCGGAAGGGCTACTGGGCAAGGCACAAAAAACCCTGGTATCTGTTTTTCCTTCCGGCAACGATGCTGAAACCGAACAGGAACATAGACGATTTTGCCGCGTGGGTGATCGCCCACAGATATATAGACGCCAACAGAGATCTGCATTATAAAGAATAGGCATGTCGTCGCCGGAAACCGGGCCCCGTCCGAGGCCGAAAAAAAGCCTCGGGCAGAATTTTCTTACGGATAAAAATATCACCGAAAAGATCGCGGAGGAAGTCCGCGGCTGCGGCGGGGACGCGCTGCTGGAGATAGGCTCCGGGCAGGGAGCGCTTACCGGGTATCTTGCGGAAATGGGCAAGCCCCTTTTCTGTGTGGAAGCGGACAGGGATATGACGGATATCCTGGAGAAAAGGTTTTCCGGACGCGCCGGCGTCACCGTGATCTGCGCCGATTTCCTCAAGTGGGATATGTCTGTTCTGGAAGGAAGGCGCGTGGTGTGCGCAGGCAATCTGCCGTATTATATAACCACCCCCATCATAAAGACCCTTCTTGAGGGCAAAAGGTATTTCACCGACTGTATCATAATGGTGCAGAAGGAGGTGGCTGACAGGCTCACGGCTCCCTGCGGTTCCAGGGAAGCCGGCGCTTTCACCCTGTTCTGCCGGTATCACGCGGAGATAAGCCGCGTGTGCAAAGCCGGCAGGGGCTGTTTTTATCCCGTCCCCAAGGTGGACAGCTGCGTTCTGCATCTGAAGCTGCGCAGCGTTCCGCCGGTGGACGTGCCGGACGAAGAACTGTTTTTCAATATCATCCGCGCTGCCTTCGGCAAACGGAGAAAGACCCTTTCCAACAACCTGAAGGATTCGGTTTTTTTGTGGTGGAGCGCGGAAAAAGTTCGCAGAGTGCTTTCCCTTGCCGGGATAGACGGCTCCAGAAGAGGGGAGACTCTTTCCCTTGAAGAATTTGCCATGCTGTGCCGCGCCGCCCATGCCGTAGGGCTTCCCGGCGCAGAGGATCGATTTTCAGGCGGCATCGCCTTGATATAAGGAAAAAAATATGAAAAAGTATATTCTGACACTGCTTGTTGTCTTTCTGTGCGTTTCGGCATATTGTCAGAGCATAGATTCTCCCGACACCGAGCTTCTGAAACGGACTCCGGTCATAGACGGGGTCTACAACGAGGACGAGTGGGACCAGTTTTACGAAGCAAGCGATATCCCCTCCGGAAACACGGAGATCAAAACCTTTGCCAACTGGGACAGCAAATATCTGTACGTGGCGGTCACCAGCAGCGCGCTCTGCGATATCGCGGTGGTCCTGGATTCTTCCGGAGACGGCTGGACCGCTGCCAACGGAGCGTATCTCCTTAAAGTGTCCGGAGGAGAAAGCCTGGAAGCCATGAAAGCCGAAAAGAGCACTATCTCCGAGGCTGCCGTCAGTATGATGAGCCCCGTGGATTCCGACAGTATCCTCTGCGAAAGCGGCATCACCAGGGGCAGATACTGCATCGAGCTGGCTATCCCCGCCCAGACTGCCGTAAGGGAACTGAAGGCCTTTGATTCGGGCAGCCAGATCGGCTTCAACGTTGCAGTGCATACCACCGGAAGCGAGGCGGGCTGGATAATGTTCAACCCTGCGGATCTTTCGGACAACACCCGCAAATGCCGGCTGGTCACGTATAAATCCGCTATCCTCGGAGATATGACCCTCGATCTGAAGCTGGACAGAGACGTCATAGTTCCCGGAGAGACCCTCGACGGCAAGATCGTGCTTTCCAACAGAAGCGGGGAGACCGTCAATATCTCCAACGTGGTGCTGGGAGGCGAAGGCTCTCTTGACCAGTATGTGAACGCCTATAAGATCGTTGTAGGGGATATAAAGAAAAAGAGCTCCTTTACCCGCGCGTATCATACCGACACCTCCAGGGACATAAAGTCCGGCACGTGGGTCCTTGGCGCAGAGGTCTTTGTGGGAGAAACCAAGATAGGCGCCGCCATGAAGAGCTTTGAGGTGGTGCCTTCCGTAAAGATCGAACCTCTGGGGCCCGACCCCATGTATTCCGACGCCAAAGAGATAAAGGTGGGCGTGAAGATCACCAACTATTCCCGCAGCAGGACCCCTTCCGGGGCCGTGACCATCAACGCTCCGGCGGGCTGGCAGCCCAAGGGCGGGAAACAGACCATCGCCTATAAGGTGATGCCTGTTTTCAAAAAGAGCCAGAACGTGGAATTCAAGGTGATACCTCCTTTGGGGACCTTCGGCGAAGTCACCTTCCTGTTCAACGTTTCCACGCCGGAAGGCATAGTGGACGTGCCCGTCATATTCAACGTGGTCCCTGCGGAACAGAGACCCGCCAAAAAATAATTATCGTGTTTATAAAAGGCTGCCCGAACCTGCGCCGCAGGTTTTGACAGCCATATTTTTTGTTATTATCAGGAGGCCTTGATGAAAAGGTATTTGCTTTTGCTTTTGGCAGCTTTGGTGCTGTGCGCTCCCGCTTTCGGGGAAAAACGCTTTGAAAAGGATCTGGGCGAGGGGGTCAAATATATCCAGGTCCTCAGAGAGGATCCCAACCGCATAATCAACGTACTGATCGTGGATCTGGACAACAAAAACGTGGAAATGAGATCGGTGCTTTCCCAGGACAGGATCCGCACCGATAAGGTTTACGGCAGGGAGACCGTGCCTATGCTGGTGGATAAATACGGCGCCCTTGCGGGAGTGAACGCCTGCTTCTTTGATATGACCTGGTATTCCGACCCTCTGGGGGCCCAGATCGTTGACGGCGAGCTGGTGAGCCAGCCTTCGCCCTTTATGCCCATTGCCTTTACCGACCACGGCACCGCATTTTTTGACAGGCCCGAATTCAAAGGGACCATCACCAACCGCACCACGGGAGAGACCCTTTCCTTCGATTACGTCGACGGCGACATAGGCTACGACGGCCAGGAAAACAATATAGGCGTGTTCAACTACCGCATGGGCGGCAGCACCTGCACCGAGGGAGAATGCACGGAGGTCACTCTGCTGTGCAAAAAACCGGCCTTTTCCCTGGCGCATCCCTCATACGGCAGAGTCACAGACGTAAAAACGGATACCTGCGACAGCCCCGTTGCCGACGACAACATAGTCATCAGCGCTTCGGGAGACAAGGCTCCCGTTTTAAAGGATTTCGTATCAAAGGGCGACAGCCTGAAGATAGACTTTGAATTTGTGAGCCCCTCGGGGAGAGACTGGACCAAGATCAAACAGGCTATAGACGGGGCCCCTCACAAGATACTCACCGCCGGCGAGAAAAACTATAATTCCGAAAACATAAAGGGCGACGGCATGTGCTACGTGGCCCATCCCAGGACCACTCTGGGCATCAGCAAGGACAGCAAAAAGCTCATAATGCTGGTGATAGACGGCCGCCAGAAGATATCCACCGGCGCCCCCTACGATTTTCTGGGGGATCTGATGCTGGAGTTCGGCGCCTGGGACGCCGTGAACTTTGACGGAGGCGGCTCCTCCACCATGTGCATCGAGGGCGGTATCGTGAATTCCCCCTCGGACAGATATACCAGATATATTTCCAACGCTTTGCTGGTGATGGGCAAGCCCTACAGCGTGAAGTGCGATCCCGACGCATATATAGAGGGGCTTCCCGACACTGTGAGGAC
>JAGDAG010000170.1 GCA_017959625.1 Abditibacteriota bacterium
AGGGCCCTCACCGCCGATATGACGTTAATATGAACGGGAAAAAACAGTCCGATCAATAATGCCTTTCGCCGTCGCGGAAGCGACGGCGAAAGGCAAAAAGACAAAGGGGAGAACACTCTCTCCGCCTTATACGGCCCCCCCAACGGCTTTCAGCCGTCGGTGCCCCCGGGAGTGCTTCTCAGCCCCGCGATACGGCCCCTCCCATCTCTAACCCCACAAAATCTGTTTGATTTTGCGGGGGCCCCAGAGAGTACCGCCTCCGGCAAAGCCGGAGTAAGGAATGCGGCAAACGGGCCCTCCGTGGATCTCTTACCCCAAACGGCCGGACGCCAAGGCGTCTGTCATATGGCCGTTTGGGCCGAGATGACGCGGGGTTGTGGCGCCGGGATGACGAGAGCTTTTTCCTCTCCAAACGCACAAAATGCCGTTCGCGGCAGCGCGAACGGCGGGGTCCCCGAAAAATCGCAGATTTTTGGGGGTCAAAAGCGGCGCAGGCGTCATTTCAGATCCATACCCTTCCGTATCAGGTCCTGCTTTCGCAGTTCAAAGAAGGTGTAGGGGTCCACTATCTCTATGCCATACTCCGGGCACCGCTTCTTCACTTCTTCCACAAAGCTGATGGCCTCGGAGGGCTTTTTCCACACCATCCGCAGGTAGAAAAACAAGGGCTGGTCCGGCCGGTAATACCTGATCATCCCGGCTGTCTTCGCCGGGCCGTCCTCCGTGTTGTACAGGGTAGTGACAGGCATACCCTTCCAGACCTGGGGTTCGGGGTCCCGGGAGCCCATGCCGTGCCAGTCCAGGACCATGGACCCGTAGCCACGGGGCGAAAACCGGCTGTAGGCGTCCTTCACCATATCCGTGGGAGGCATCATATCCAGCACCATGGGGGAGATGTCCAAATCGAGTGCCCTGTAATACTTTTGGTTGTGCTTCACGAAAAGGGGCATATTTTCGGGCAGTATGCGGGTGGCGTTGAAATAGCCGGCGCAGGTGGCGTCCGCCACGAAATAGTCGTTCCCGGTAGCGGTCTCGTAGTAATAGCTGACTATGTCGGGATAGGTGTTGATCAGGTTGGGGTCGATACCCCAGCTGAGGGGCACGGTGCCTCTGGCAGGATCGGCCCAGAAGCCGGGCAGCAGACAGTAGAGGGGCCTGCAGCTGTCGTAGTCGGCCATGAGGATGCATATATAGGTCTTGTTTTCCAGAGCAGCCGCGGGATGCTTGCTTGCCCGCTGCTTCAGGTTTTTGAAGCGGAACTTGCTGTGAAAGGACTTGTTCAGGCATTTGTGGTTCTCGGTGTTCTGATACACGTTCCAGGGGGATATGATGAACACCGTTTCCCATTCGGTGGCCACGGGATGATGGGAGCCGAACTCCACGCTGGAGTATTTGTTGAAGTCAAAAAAGCCCGAGAGCTCGGTCATCCGCTTTCCGCCGTTCAGCATATACTGGGTCTTCAGTATCAGGGTATAGGTAGCCAGATCCGTGCCCAGAGGCTGGTCCGGGTCGTCCCCGGGGGTCTCGTCGCCCCAGGGGGACAGGTCAAAGACAAAGCCCCGGTTGGCGACCGCCCAGTCTATGGAGGTGATAAAGCCCGCGTTGCCGTCCCGGCGGGCCCTCCAGGCGTCGGTCATCAGAAAAAGATAGTCCCGGGAGCAGCTGCCCTGCTGCAGAAACTCCCGGACGGCCCAGCGGTAGGCGTCATTCTTGGCGGAGCCCGTCTCCGAGCCGTCAAACCTGCCCCGCAGGTCGTATTTTACCTCCAGCTTCCACAAGGGCAGATACTCCCGGGCAAATTCCGGGCTCAGGACCACCAGGTCCTCCGCCCCGGCCGCAGTCACCGCCGCGTCAAAGGAAGCCGGCACCCCTGGGTCCCATATGACGGCGCCCCGGATCCTGTCCTTTGCCAGAGCAAAAAGGGCGTCCAGGGCGTCCTTTTCCCCGCCCTGCGGCTTCACGTCTTCCCAGCGGCTGCCGGAGAGCCACCGCCCCTTTTGAGTGAATATCCTCTCCCAGATATCGGGAGTGTTTTCCCTTTTGCCCGTCATCCACAGAACGGGCTTTTCCCTGTTTATGAGGCCCTGCATGCAGCCGGCGGCC
>JAGDAG010000171.1 GCA_017959625.1 Abditibacteriota bacterium
CCTCAAAAACATATCCTTCGTCATAGGCTACGCCTCCACGGCCATAGTGCTGGCCCTCACCCCTCTCGTGACGCATATGGTGAAGCTCACCCCCGCCGCCCAGAGCTACCTTACCGGCATGATGGTCATCATGGCGGTGTATATGATAGGCCGATGCGTCAATACCGTGACCATCAACGGGGTGCTGGACGGCGGAGGCGACACCCTGTTCGACATGTACAGTCTGGCGGTCTGCATGTGGGGCATAGCCATCCCCGCCGCCCTTCTCTCCGCCTTCGTGTTCAAGCTGCCGGTGCTGGTGGTGTATTCCTGCACCTGCCTGGACGAGGTGGGCAAGATACCCTGGGTGATGCACCGCTTCAAAAAATATTACTGGGTGAAGGACCTGACCCGGGACTCATAAAAAACGGGGGGCCGATGCCCCCGCTGCCGTTCCCCCGCCCTGCCGGAAAACCGGCCGCTTTCATCGCCGCATTTCTATGAGAGAAAACTGCAGCCGGTTGCAAAAATCTTCGATAACTCTCTTGAACGCACCTATACGGAGTTATAGCTCAAAGAGCGCCGGTCGCTCCCGTGAAACAGTATTTCTTTGCTCATACGCTTCTCCCTGTATCATTGTGATGATAGTCTGCCAACGGGAGGAGAAACGATCGGGAGGGATGAGTAAGTCCGGGGCTTGCAGAAGCCAAAAAAAAGCAAAAAACAGGCGGTCCTTGCCGCCTGTTATACTGCTAACGGTCAGAATCCTGGGATATGGGCCAAAACAAATATGATTAAAGATAATAATAAGATAAACCCGAGACCACAAATCACACAAATCGCAGTCAGCATATTTGCAGCGACGTCATAAAATCTTGTTCCGGCTTTGTAATACCTCTCTTTTATTGTTTCGGTTTTGGAAGCAGCCGAAACGGGAGACGCCGCGACCGATGGCTTGCTAGGGGTTGTTTCGGTTCGGGAAGGAGCCGAAACGGGAGACGCCGCGACCGATGGCTTACCCGGACTGTAGTCCAAATCGGAAGTATAAATGTACGAGCCGCACTTGGGACATTTCTCCACTTTTTTGTCTCTCTCCTCGCCGCATTTAACGCACTTGATAGTTGAAATAATAGGTTCTCCTTTTTTAAAATTTGCAGCTGTATGTTTATGCCGCGCTATGATGCCAACCATATGATACCAAAAAAACTGTTGTCAATGTGCTGCCCCAAAAAGTGGTAAAATCCGAAGTACACTTTATTTTTGCACAAAAAACGGGGGCCTCGCGGCCCCCCGGCGTCATTCTGTGATCAAACCGTCCCCCAGCGCCTCCCGGGCGCCCTCCAAAGGATCCGCTTCCGGCTCCAGCAGATAATACATCACGTCGTACCTGAGCTCCGTTGCCGCCTCAATGAGCGGCAGCCGGGTCCGGCAGCCCTCAAGGGGCCTGCCTCCCAGCCGGGCGTAAAAGCCCTTCCGCCGGACGGCCAGACTCCGGGCCTCTTCGTCGGAAAGGCAGTCTTCGGCCAGGCATTCCCACACCAGGCCCTTTTTGCCTCTCGCGGCGGCTTCCTTCAGCGCCCTTTCCCACAAAAGCCTTCCCAGGCCGCCGCAGCGCCGGTCCGGCTCTACCGCCAGAAGCATCATATAGGCCCAGCCGGGGGTGAACTTCAGGCACACGGTGCCGGCAAGAGCGCCGCCTTCCGTACCGGCGATAAGCAGAAAGGGCTCCTCCGTGAGAAAATCGTATATCCAGGCGGGGTTTATGCCGTCAAAGCATTTCCCTATGAGGTCCAGCCAGTCCCGCAGCAGGGGGTGCCGGAAGGTCATTGTCTCAAAATTCATTTGACGGCCTCCAGCCGGGCTTTTATCTCGTCAAACTCCAGCCCGTCTATCTCTACCCGTTTTTCCCGGGACTTTTCTCCCGAAACCAGCCTTATCCGCGATTTGTTTACGCCGAGTTTGCCGGACAAAAATTTTATAAGGGCCTTGTTTGCGGCCCCCTCCACGGGAGGAGCGGTGAGCTTGATATGGAAAACGTCTCCCCTAATCTCCTGAAACTGGTTCCGGGAGCTTCCCGGAGTCACGCGTATATTGATGATCATAATGCAGACCCTGTTGCCCAAAGGGCGTTATATATGTTATAATTGTAGTATGAACGACAAAGCATCAAAGATCATAGGAGCAGCCACCTTCTTTCTGGGCATAGCCATACTTGCCGTGGTGGTATATATAGTTTTTTGCGTGTTCCTGCGGGGCGACGATTCCCTGGCAGCCGCGCTCAAAGACACCTCCCGGCCCCTGGGCGACGTATTGTCCGGATGGGCGGCGGGGGCTTTGGTACGCCTTGTGATGCTTGTGTTCATGACCGCGGCAGGCTCCGTGATAACGGAAAAAGGCCTGCGGTTCTACTTTGCCTCAAAGCCTGAAAAATAGCCTCGTTTCCTTCCGGCGCGCCGGATAAGGCGACACTTTTTCCGCTCATCCCCCGGGACGCGCGGTATTTTTTTGCCTGCCCGTCAACCTTATGATAGCACTCTGCCCGGGGATAGTCAAGCATATACGGGGCCCGGTCTTCCCCCGGAGCAAATTGACATTTTCCCGTCATCCGTATATAATAAAAACGAATCAAAAGGAGAACGCATGTCTTTTTCGGAAATATTCGAGCCCCGTGTCGGCGATCACGACGGTTTCGGCAGGCTCACCTTCGAAGCGGTGCTGGAGATGCTGGAAAACGTAAGCGTCCATCACTGCGCCGCTGTAAACGACAATCTGGCCGACCGTGGCGTCAGCTGGGTGCTTCTGGACTGGCGGATCCGGATACTCCGCCGGCCGGAGCCGTTCCAAAGGCTCCGGGTCGAGACCCGGGTGGCGGACCACCCCTCCTGCAGCACCACCTTCCGCGATTACACGGTGACGGGGGAAAACAACGAAA
>JAGDAG010000172.1 GCA_017959625.1 Abditibacteriota bacterium
AAGGAAGCCGGAAAGAGCGCGGGCGTTGCCCTGCTGAAAAAAAAGACGGGCAGGACCGAAAACGCCGTAAAAATGCTTCTCAGGGACATGCTCCGGAAGGGGCTTCTGGAAAAAAAATACTATTTTGCCCACAAGCCCAGGCGCCTTTCGGTGAAATGCGCGGAGGCCGCGCCGGATTTCTCCGGAAACATAACGCCCCGGATGAAGGAGCTCCGGGCCGCTCTGCTGGAAACGGGCAGGGTCCCGGTATCGTATCTCGTCAAAAACAAAATCGCTTCCTACGCCCTGATAAAAAAATGCGCTGCCTGCGGGGCGGTAACGGAATCCCTCGAGTACGTTGACAGGATGCCTTCCTTCGTTTTTATGGCGCCGCCGGAGATCGCCTACACGCCCCGCCAGCAGGAAGCCATAAGCAGGATATCGTCGCTTATGGACGGCGGACACGCCACTGTCCTGCTCCACGGCGTTACCGCTTCCGGCAAAACGGAAGTTTATATGGCTCTTATCGCAAAAGCCGTATGCGAGGGCAGGACGGCTCTGGTCCTTTTGCCGGAGATCGCCCTTACGAGCCAGGTGATGAATATTTTCAGAAGCCGTTTCGGCGATCTTGTGGCGGTGCTCCACAGCAACCTTTCCGACGGCGAAAGGCTTGACGAATGGCAGCGGGTAAGGGACGGCAGGGCCAGGATAGTCCTGGGGGCCCGTTCCTGCGTGTTTGCTCCGGCGGAAAACATCGGGATAATAATAATCGACGAAGAACACGACGCCGGCTATAAGCAGGACAATTCCCCCAGATACCACGCCAGGGACGTTGCCGCCCTGCGGGCGGAAAAAAACGGATGCGTTTTGGTTCTGGGCAGCGCGACCCCTTCCGTTGAAAGCTATTACAAAGCGGAGAAGGGCGAATACGTCCTCGTAAAAATGCCCGAGAGGATAGAAGGCAGAACGCTGCCGCAGGTCAAAAGCGCCCGCCTTTCCGACGTTTCCGATATGGGCGCCACCGTTTTCACCCGGGAACTCCGTTCCGCCATCAAGAGCTGCCTTGACCGGAAGCAGCAGATCATCCTTATGCAGAACAGACGGGCTTTTTCCACCTTCGTTCTGTGCCGCGGCTGCGGCTGGGTGGCAAAATGCAAAAACTGCGACGTTTCCCTGAAATACCACAAGGAAACAAGGCTCCTTTCCTGCCACCACTGCGGCTACAGCGCAAAAGCGCCCCGGGCCTGCCCCGAGTGCGGAAGCGAAAGGCTCATCGCTTTCGGCATAGGCACGGAAAAGGTGATGGAATATGCCCGCCGGGAGTTTCCCGGAGCAAGGTGCATCCGCATGGACAGCGATACCACCAGGACAAAAGAAGCGCACCAGAAGATAATCAGCGCTTTCCGCAACCGGGAATACGATATCCTCGTGGGGACCCAGATGATAGCGAAGGGGCTGGATTTTCCCGGAGTCACCCTGGTGGGCATCATATCCGCCGACGCCGACCTCAATATGCCGGATTTCAGGGCGGAGGAACGCACCTTCCAGCTGCTTTCCCAGGTGGCCGGCAGGGCGGGGCGGGGCGGCGAGCCCGGCGAGGTGATAATCCAGTCCGTGGCGTCGGAGAGCCCCGTCCTGAAAATGGTGGCCCGGCATGATTACGAGGGGTTTTACAGATACGAGCTGGAGAACAGGCGGGAGCTCATGTATCCTCCTTTTTCAAGGCTCATCAGGATCCAGAGCCAGGACCGCGACCGGGACAGGGCGCGGCGGCGGCTGGAGGATTTTGCCGATTCTCTCCGGAGATGCGCGGTAAACAAAAACGGCAAAACGAAGATCTATCCCGTTATCCCGGCGCCTCTCGAGGTGATAAACAATATTTATCATTACAATCTTCTTATAAAAACCGCCGCCTGGGAAGAAACAGAAGAGGGGGTCCTCTTCGTCTTAAAAAGCGATCCGTCCGCCTTCGGCTGCCTTCAGTTCGATCCGGATCCTGTTTTTTAAGAAAAAACCTGTTATTTTAGTGAAAACCTTTGATAAAACTGCTATAATAAAGATAGGTATATCTTGCGAATGAAATTATCTGATCTATAATTACTTAAGGAGGCTCTCGTGAAGAAGTCAGTCTTAGGCGTCATATTTTTGATTGCCGCATTAACAACTCTGCTTGCTCTCTGCGCCAACGCTCAGGTTTTGGTACAGACTGTCAACGCGGAAAATACCGGTTATATAGAAGGAAACCTTGACCTGCCGCTGGAATATTCCTTTGACAGGACCGTCAAGATGTCCTCTACTGGTTCCTATGCCGCAGCGGGAATGACAGGCGGGGCTATGGGAGGCGGTATGACCGGCACGGGTACCGGCACCAACATTTCCACTTCCCGGGTCAGTATCGGAGACAAATCGATCCTTGTTTCCACCTCTACAAAGCTTTATGCGTATGAGAAAAGCAAGGGGCGTCTGAATTGGCAGTATCCTTCCGAGAATGATATGGAGAACGGTATCACCGGCGTGCCCTGCGCTTATGAAGGCAAAGTGTATTTCGCCACGTCAAAGGTGCTTTACTCCCTTGATGAAGACGACGGCAGCGTGCTGAAAATGAGGAATATCCCCACTTCGGCCATATCCATGCTCACGGTCTATAACGGCGTGCTGTATTTCCAGGCGGGGGACGGCAAGATCTACAGACTGGATCCGGACACCCTGGACGAAGCGGCCCCCGCTCTTTCGGCGGAAAAGGCCGTTCTGGCAAACGGATTCACGGTCTCTGGCGACACGCTTCTTTCCAAGTCTTCCAATAACGTGATCTACGCTTTCGATCTGGGAAGCGGCCAGAACATCTTCAAGATAGACGTGGACGGAGTTATCCGCGGATATATGCCTATTATCCTTGAGGGATATATAGTGGTAATAACCGACAAATCCATCATCGTTTATACTCCTACCGGAAAAGAGCACACCGCGCAGAAGTTTACCCACAGCATAGTATGCCCTCCCGTCACGGACGGCAATAACATCTACGTAGCCTGCGCCAATCAGAATATTTATTCCCTGCGCTTCACAAAAAGCAGGATGGAACAGAACTGGAAGAAGCCCTTCAATATGGGCCAGACCATTTCGCAGCTCATAGCCCTTCAGGACAACGCCCTTCTGTGCGCCTGCAAGAGCGGCTTTATATTTGCTCTCGATCTGGAAACCGGCTCCATCTGCTGGTCGTGCCAGTCCGGAAGAGTAGCGAACAACTCCACGGTCTCCATTCCCGGATATACTCCCGCTTCCGCAGGTTCCATGGGAACCGGCATGACAGGTATGGGTATGACCGGTATGACCGGGACTGCGGGCATGTCTGTTTCTTCCCAGCCTATAACCACAAAGATAGTTGACGGCATCGAAGAAGTCGAGCTTTCCGCTATCCTGAAGAACTATTCCAAGTCCTTCGTTCATGAAGGTATCGTGGGGAACGCCGTTTACAACGCCGGAACTCTTGCCTATATGACCGACGGCGGCACCCTTCAGGTGAGATCCAACGTCAACGCTTCCGACAAAAAGGCGCCGGAGGTCCTGAATTACTATCCGGGTTACGACAGCAATTCCAAAAAGATATCGGCTATCCCGCCCATAACCTTCAAGATCTCGGTCACGGACAAGGGGTCGGGCGTGGACTTCAAATCGGCAAAGCTTATCGTTAAAGATTCTGCCGGAAACGAATACGACGTCAAAATGGTCTACGACCTGGACAATCAGTATTTCTACGGAGTGCTGAGCAAGCCCAAGACCGCGGTGGTGGTCCCGTTCCCTACGGGCACGGCAGTGGCTGACTTTATAATAAAAGATTACGCCGGGAACGAAAACAATTTTGAATTCTCGTTCGAACTTGATTCGGGGCTCCAGCCGGTAAAAACCATCCCGGACACGTCACTCAAATACCTTGACGTTGAAACAGGCGCCGTTTACGGAGGTCAGCTCAACAAACTGATACGGGATGCTGAAGCGACAGGCGCCAAGAAAGGCGGAGCCGTGAGCTCCGCCGCAACAGCAACAGATAACAACAACAGTGGCAGCAGCATTTCTGCTGCCTCTGTTGTATCAGCCGCTTCTTCTTCAGGGGCGTCCGATCCCGGAAACATTGACGGACCTGCAAATGACGTTCAGTATGACAACGGCGTAAACAACGATATCATCGTTCTTGACGATGAGGATGACTCAAGCTTGCTTGATTCTTATCCTGCCGAAGGTTTCCCTCCTTTTCCTCCTTTCTAAAGATGACAGAAAGGGAACTTACCGACTGGATCCGTTTTTGCCATTTTGAGATACTTCCGGAAAAAGCCAACGAATTACTTGAATATTTTCATTACGATATCGGGGAGCTTTTAAAAAGCGAAACCTATCTTTCCGGGCAATTTGAGCAGAACGCCGGCAGACAGCTTGAGCGCTATAATTACTGGAAAAACAAAGATTTATCCGAAGACCTGAAATTTATCTCGGATAACGATGTTCAGGTCATTCCGTGCGTTTCGGATAAGTATCCCCGGAAGCTCAAAAACATTTACGACCCTCCCCCGGTGATATTTGCCAAAGGGACGGCCGAGTTCAATACCGACGCCCCGGTCCTTTCGGTAGTAGGTTCCAGAAAAGCGGATTATTACGGCCTTTCCGTTGCGGAAACGATCTCCAGAGACCTGTCGCGCAACGGTTTTATCATTGTCAGCGGCGGCGCAAGAGGCATAGACAGCGCGGCTCACAGGGGCAGCCTTGCGGGAGGCGGCGTGACCTGGTCCGTGTTCGGCTGCGGGGTCTGCGTGGATTACCCGAAGGAGAACAGCCTTTTGTTCATGGATATCGCAGCATCCGGGGGAGCCCTGGTGAGCGAGTACCTTCCCCGGAGCGATATAGCAAAATTCAGGTTCCCCATGAGGAACAGGATCATCGCCGGCCTTTGCGACGCTATCCTTGTGATCCAGGCGCCCGCCCAGAGCGGGGCGCTCATCACCGCCGGTTATGGCAGAGAATACGGCAGTGACGTTTTTGCCGTTCCGGGAAACGTTGACGACGACCGGAATTCCGGCACCAACGCTCTCATAAAGGACGGCTGCGCCCTGATAGAGACCGCCGACGACGTGGCGTTCAATATGGGATACACCGTTCTCGAAGCCACCGTTCCCGGCGGCGAAAGGGTCCCCGCCCTGGAGCCCGGCGAGCAGAGGATCTTCGACCTTATCACAACAAAACCGGTGAACACGGAATATATCATGCAGCAGACCGGGCTTCCCGTTACCGAAGTGAATATAGCGCTGACGTACCTTGAGCTGAAGGGCGTCATAAAGCGCGTTCCCGGCAACTGCTTCGTAAGGAGCGTTTTGTCTTGAAAACAAGTATAGTGATCCCCGCGCGCCTTGCTTCGGAAAGGCTTCCGGACAAGCCTCTTCTGGATATATGCGGAAAACCCATGATCCAGAGGGTTTACGAACGGGCGCAGGCTTCCGGCTTTGACGTTTATATCGCGCTGTGCGACGAAAGGCTGGCCGAATGCGCGGAAGGCTTCGGGGGCAAATATATAATGACCCGGAAGGATCATCGATCCGGGACGGACCGTATCGCCGAGGCGGCCCAAAGCATCGACAGCGATATCATCATCAATCTGCAGGGGGACGAGCCCCTCATAAACCCGGCGTATATCGGTATGCTTTCGGAAGCCCTGCAGCATTCTTCCGCGGAAATGGCCACCCTGAAGGTCGCTGTGACCGACGAAGAGGCCGCAGATCCGAACCTGGTGAAGGTGGTGTGCGACAGGGAGGGCTATGCCCTTTACTTTTCCCGCAGCCCTATACCGTATATGAGGAAACGCGGTGCGGCGGCTTATTACGGGCATATCGGCATCTACGCCTACCGCCGCGGTTTTCTGCTGGCATATCCCGGTATGGAAAGGACTCCCCTTGAGCGCAGCGAATCCCTTGAGCAGCTGAGGGCCCTGGAGAACGGCTATAAGATAAAAGTCGCGGAGGTCGAAGAAAAACCCGTGGGCGTGGACACGCCGGAAGACTACAAAAGGGTATGCGCGCTTTTTAAGTAAATGTTCGGTACTTTGAAGAAAGACATAAGCGCTGTTTTTAAAAACGATCCCGCAGCGAAAAATATATTCGAGGTCCTTACCTACGCCGGCCTGCACGCCGTGTTCTGGTACCGCTTTGCCCATTTCTTCTACGTCCGCAAAGCGAGGCTTTTTGCCAGGCTGGTCAGCCAGTCTGCCAGGTTCTGGACCGGTATAGAGATCCATCCCGGCGCCACCATCGGGAAGGGCCTCTTCATAGACCACGGGATGGGAGTGGTCATAGGTGAAACTGCCGTTATAGGCGATGACTGCGTCCTTTACCACGGCGTGACCCTGGGGGGCGTGAGCCTTTCCAAAACCAAAAGGCATCCGACTCTGGGCAACAACGTTATTGTGGGCACCGGGGCCAAGATACTGGGAAACATTACTCTGGGCGACAACGTCCGCGTAGGCGCCAACGCAGTCATCCTGAAGGACGTCCCTCCGGACACAGTGGTGGTAGGGGTCCCCGGCCGTCTGGTTATGCAGAAGGAAAAGGACGACAGCGAACGCCTGTCCCACGCAAGAAACGTCGACCCGGAAGGCGAACAGCTGCGCTGTATGGTCAACAAACTTGAAGAATTGGAAAAAAGACTTAAGATACTGGAAAGCGAGAACAACAACAGTGATTAGATTTTACAATACGTTAGGAAGAAAAAAACAGGAGTTCGTGCCTTTGGTCCCCGGCCGCGTGGGGATGTATTCCTGCGGCCCCACCGTATATAATTACGCCCATATAGGCAATCTGCGTTCTTACATATTTGCCGACGTGCTCAAAAAGACCCTGGAATACTTCGGCTACACCGTTACCCACGTCATGAACGTCACCGACGTAGGCCATCTTACCGGCGACGAAGACGACGGCAGCGACAAAATGGAACAGCAGGCTTCCAAAACCGGCAGGGACGTAAAAGAGATCGCTTCGTATTACGAGAACGCTTTTTTTGAGGATCTGGACAGGCTGAATATAAAGCCTCCCACTATAAGGTGCAGAGCCACGGAGCATATAGACGATATGCAGGCCATGGTAAAGACCCTCATAGACAAAGGCTTTGCTTATGAGACCGATCAGGCCGTATATTTTGACATAACCAAATATCCCGACTATACCGAATTGTCGGGGCAGTCTCTTAAGGAAAAAGTGGTGGGCGCCCGGGACGAGGTGGTGGAAGACCCCGAAAAACGCAATCCCGCGGATTTTTCCGTGTGGTTCAAGTGCAAGGGGCGTTTTGCCAACCATATCATGCGCTGGCAGTCCCCCTGGGGCGAAGGCTTTCCGGGCTGGCATATAGAGTGTTCGGCCATGAGCATCAAATATCTGGGGGAGACCTTTGATATACATACCGGCGGGGAAGACCATATCTGGGTGCATCATCCCAACGAGATCGCCCAGAGCCGGTGCTGCACCGGCAAAAAGTTCGTGAATTACTGGATGCACGGGGCGTTTTTGGTAGTGGGCAAAAGCGGCGAGGACAAGATGAGCAAATCCGAGGGCAATTTCCTGCGGCTGCAGACCCTTATCGACGCCGGTTTCGAGCCGGTGCATTACAGATATTTCACGTATCAGGCCCATTACAGAAATATGCTCAGGTTCACCGACGAATCCCTTACCGCCGCAAAAAACGCCTATGAACGCATCCGGGCGTTTATCATGAGGGCGTCCCAGATGAAAGGGGAGAAGCCCGAATGGACGGAGGAATACGTCCGGCGTTTTGAGGAAGCCATAAGCGACGACCTCAATATGCCTCTGGCGGTGGGCGTCATGAACGAAATGATCAACAAAGCGGCGGAGACGGGAGAGTACAATATCCTGGACGTCCTGTTCCGGTTCGACAAGGTGCTTTCTCTCGGGTTCGAGGATATAGCCGCTTCCATGGAGCAGGATACCGGCGCCATAGACGAGCTCATAAGCCTCCGCGCCGAAGCAAGGAAAAACCGCGACTGGGCCAAAGCGGACGAGATAAGGAAAAAGCTCGGTGAAATGGGCGTGATCCTTGAAGACACAAAAGACGGCACCATATGGCACAGGGAGTAAATCGATTCGGGAATGAATAAAAAAACAAAAACAGCATTAACGGCGGCAGGCGCGGCCCTTTTATGCGCTGCCGTGATACTGCCTTTGCACATATCCTATACGGTGAAGGAATTTGCCAAATCCGACCGGATCGCTCCGGACGCCGTGATCAACACAGTGCCTGTGGGAGGCCTCACCAAAGGGGAGGCCGAAGAGGCCCTGAAAAAATACTGCACGGAGCTTTCGTCCCGGTCCTTTACGGTAGTTATAGGCGACAGCGCCTTCAACAAGCCGTATTACGAACTGGGCTATTTCTGCAGCTGGAAGCCCGCTCTGGAAAAAGCGTATTCTCTGGGCAGGACGGGGGGCGCCCTGAAAAAATACCTGGCGCTGAAAAGCGGCAAAATAGGCAAAAGCTTTGCCATCGAAGAAAAAACGGACAGAAGCGTTATCGACAGGTATATCGCAAAGATCAACAGGGATATAGACGTAAAGCCGAAAAACGCGTCCCTTGTGTTTACCGGCAGCGGGGTCCGGATCATCCCCGGGGTCACGGGCAAAAAGATAGACGAAAAAACGGCCTCGGAGCTTCTTTACAACGGAGTCCGCGAAAAGACCGGAAGCGTGAACCTTGAATACGTTGCCGATCATCCCGCCATAAAAACCGAGGACCTTCAGTGCATCGATACCCGCCTGGGGTCATTTACCACAAATTACAATGCGGGAAAGGTGGCAAGGACCCACAACCTGAGGACTGCCTCCAATTCCATAAACGGGACCATAGTCATGCCCGGGGAAAGCTTTTCCTACAACCGGGTGGTGGGCCCCCGCGACCTGAGCCACGGCTACAAGAACGCCATCATCTTTCAGGACGGCGAAGAGGTGGAAGGAATGGGCGGCGGCGTCTGCCAGGTGTCTTCCACCCTGTTCAACGCCGTGCTTTTGTCCGGCCTCAGGATCACCCAGCGGAGATGCCATTCCCTGAAGGTGGTATACGTGCCTATGGGTCGCGACGCCATGGTCAGCTACGGTTCGTCCGATTTCTGTTTTGTGAACGACAGCCCCGATCCGGTGGTGATATTCGCCTCTGTGGGAGGGGGCTCCCTGAGCATGCAGCTGTGGGGCAGCGCCAGGTCCAAGAAGGACGTCCGGGTCTCCTCCAGCGTTTATAACGGCGGTTTCGGAGCAAGCGTTTCCCGTACCGTCACGGTAAACGGCAAAGGCGTCGTGGACTATTCCGCCACCAGCAGCTACCGGCATCCGAAGCCCAAGAAGCCCGAGACGCCTCCCGCGCCGAAAGAAAAACCCGCAAAAAAGGAGCCGGCTCCCCCGGCTTCCGGCGACGGCAACAACGATCTTGCCCTGGTGGACGGATAAGCGATGAAAAAGCTGCTTTTTTTGATATTTGCCGTTTTTGCCCTGTGCCTTCCGGCTTTGGCCCAGGACGTTTCCGTGGCTCCGGACGCAGGCCCGTCGCAGAACGCCAAAAACGGCGCCGGGCAGGCGCGGCCGGCAGGGCCGGTTTGTCTCGGTACCTACACCACTTCCTTCCGGGCGGAAAACGTGAACCGGACCTCCAACCTGAAGACTGCCGTAAAGGCGATCAACGGCAGGGCCCTGAAGCCCGGCGAGGTTTTTTCGTACAACAAGACCCTGGGCAAACGGACCTCCGCCGCCGGCTATAAAAAAGCCGTGGCTTTTTCCGGAGGCAGCCAGGTCCTTGAACTGGGGGGCGGCATCTGCCAGGTTTCCTCCACTCTGTTCAACGCGGTCCTCCTTTCGGGGCTTGAGATAAAAAGCCGCCGCAGCCATTCCAGGATGGTGGATTACGTCCCGGCGGGACGGGACGCCATGGTTTACTGGGGCCAGCAGGATTTTTCTTTCAGAAACAACACCGGGCACGAGGTCACGATAAAAGCGTCCATACAGGGGAACAGGCTTACCGCTTCCGTTTGGGGGAGCGCTTCCGCGCTGAAAAAGTGCACAGTGGTTTCCAAAGCCTCCGACAACGGCAGAAGGGCCACCGTCACGCGGACCGTTGAGAAAAACGGCGTAAAGAGCGCCGATTATACCGCTTCCAGCGCCTACGGCTCCGTTATCGGCAGAAAAGAGCTGATGTCTTCCGTTTCGGACAACTCTCTTCAGCTTGCCGCCGCCGTTCCGGCGGCTCCGGCGCAAGTTCCGGCAGAAGCTTCGCAGCCTGCCCTTCCGGAGGAGCCGCCGGCGGAGACCGACCCCAACGAGGGGCTTGGCTTTGAATGACTTCCGGCCGCAGCGTTGCTGCGGTTTTGTGTGTCTGTGTAGTATAATAATAGTGTAGCAAATAGTGAAGGAGGCCGTTCATGGCTGAAAACACACTTTTTAAAAACAGGTTCGAGATCATAGAAAAACAGACGGAGACCATGGTCTTCAACGTTTTTCTTGCCCGGGATAATATAGGGGAACGCCAGGTTTCTCTTTATATCATGAAGCCGTTTTTTGCCGCCGATCCCGCTTTTGTGGAAGGGTACCGCAAAGGAGCGGAGGAATGCGGGTCGCTGGACCACCCTTCGACCCTCAGGCTGCTGGAAACCGATTCCGACGATACCGACGCCTACTTTGTGTATGAACCGGTAAAGGGAAAAAGCCTTGCCGAGCTTCTTGCCGGAGAAAAAGAGCTTGCTCCCGTGAAGGCTTCCGAGATAATGGTCAACGTGCTGAACACCCTGGACAGCGCCCATACGGCGGGCCTGTGCCACGGAGATCTTACCGATGACGATATAATCATCACGGAGGACAGGATGGTGAAGGTCCGGGGGTTCGGCAGGCGGGACGGCCTTGCCATGAGCCCGAAAGCCCGGGAAGAGCTTGATAAATACACCATATATTTTCAGAGCCCGGAAGTGGTGCAAAACGAACTTCCGGAAGAGCTTTCCGACATCTATTCCGCCGGCGCCGTGTATTACCGCATCCTTACCGGCCACGTTCCTTTTTCCGGTTCCACCGCCGTCGAGGTCGCTTCCAGGATACTGGAGAACAGGCCGCCGGACCTGAGAGACTACAACCACAGGATCCCCGAAAACATAGCGTCGCTGGTTTTGAAGGCTTTGTCAAAGGCCCCCGCAGACAGGATAGAGACCGCAAGCATATTTGCCCAGAAGATCAGCAGCTGCATAAAGAACGGGACCCCTTCCGTAGGCTTTCAGGAGACGAAGCCGAATATAGAGGTAGAGCATCCCAGGGAGCCTGCTCCTCCCTCGCAAGGTATGCTCAAAAGCTTCGGCCTCATCCTTCTGGTATTGTTTTTGAGCGCCGCCGCCACGTTTTTTGTGGCTTCTTACGGAAAGGTGGTGGTCCCCGACGTAGTGGGCATGAGCGAGTCCGAGGCGGTGGCCCGCCTTGAAGAAGCCGGTTTTCTGGTGGAGAGGAACGACCCCACGTATTCCGAGGAATACAAGGAAGGGCTCATAATCTTTCAGACCCCGGGGGGAGGGCGCAAGCTGAAAAAGGGCGACAGGGTGACGATCCAGGCGAGCCTGGGCAACGAGTTCGTGGTCATGCCCGACGTTGTGGGGAAACACAAGGGCTTCGCCGTGGAGGCGATAGTGGGAGCCGGCCTGAAGGTAGGTTCGGTGAGAGGCGAGTATTCCGACGACGTGCCCGAAGACTACGTGGTCTCCACAAATCCCGAAGCCGGTCTTTCCGTGGCAAAGGATACCCCCGTGGATATACTGATATCCAACGGCGAGAGGCCCGCGGCGGAATTTGACCGCGAGCTTCCGGATGCCGGCGAAGCCGGCGAGAGCGCTCCCCGGCGCCCTTCCCCCGGCGAAGAAACGGACGATGAAGAAGAATACAGCCGTCCTTCGGAAGAAGATACGGATTTTGACGTGATAGTCGAATAAGGTGCTAAAATGAAAGATATTATCGTTATGCCTTCTATCCTCAGCGCGGATTTCGCCTGTATGGATAAAGAACTCAAAAGTATAGAGGAAGCGGGAGCGGACGCGGTGCATTGCGACGTCATGGACGGCCATTTCGTGCCCAACATCACCTTCGGCCCCGGTTTCCTTGCCGCCTGCGCAAAAAAAACGTCGCTGCCGTTTTACGTGCATCTTATGATAGAAAACCCGGATATGTATATTGAGCAGTTCGCAAAGCCCGATATAGTGGCGGAGATAACGGTGCACGAAGAGGCCTGCTGCCATCTCCACAGGACTCTGCAGAACATAAAGGCAACGGGCAAAAAAGCGGGGGTCGCCCTTAATCCCCATACCAACGAGGACGTTCTGGAATACGTTATGGAGGATCTGGATTCCGTTCTCGTCATGACGGTCAACCCCGGCTTCGGCGGACAGAAATTCATATCGTCCATGCTGAAGAAGATCGAAAGAGTGAGGAGCATCTCCGACAGGCTGGGCCTGGATCTGGATATCACGGTGGACGGCGGCATAGACGGCAACACCTGCAAACAGGTCATAAGCGCCGGAGCAAATATGCTGGTGGCGGGAAACTACGTATTCGCCAACAAGACCCTTTCCAGGGCGGACGCCGTCCGTTCGCTGAGAGGCTGATGTATTCGCTGCTCCTTTTGGCCGGGATTGCGGCCGTCTGCGTTTTCTTTGTATATGAATGCCACAGATGGAAGGTCCGGAAGTGCGGCGCCTGCCAGAGGCGGGTCAGGACGGGGCTTTTTGTTTTGACCGAGCTTTGTCTCGGGTCATTCCTTTTGTTCCCTCAC
>JAGDAG010000015.1 GCA_017959625.1 Abditibacteriota bacterium
AGCATAAACCCACGGCCGGATGACGGCGATGGGATTCGTGCTTCGCGCTCCTTGATCGGCACCCCCGTTTTCCTTGCGCCGTCATTCTGACGGCTTATAAGGAAGACGGAAAACGGTTCCCCCGAAGATCCCTCTGCCTCCTTCGCCTCGGCGCTATGCGCCGTTCGTATTGCGAAGCCGGCGGGATGACCCGGAGCGCAGCCGGCGCGCTTTTCGGCGTTTCCGCCGGCGCGCGGCAAAAAAAAAACGCTCCCCGGAAAGGGGAGCCGGCAAATGCGCCGCGGCCCGGCGTCCGCGCCGGGACGCCCCGTTTATTCTGAAGTTTTTTCTCTGGCCTTTTCGATGATGGCGGTAGTGGAAAAATTATAGGCGTTGGTCACCTCGTCGGGGATTATCACCACTTCTCCCCCGTAGCTTCTCACCACGGGAGTCTCGGGCATATCCTCGGCTCTGTAGTCGCCGCCTTTACAGCAGACGTCGGGCCTCAGTATGGCTATGGTCTCCGACGGCGTCGCCTCGGAGAAAAACACCACGTAGTCCACGCACCCGAAGCCCGAGAGCAGCTCCGCCCTGCTTTCCTGGCTGTTGATGGGGCGGTCCGGGCCCTTGAGCCGTTTTACGGAGCTGTCGGTGTTCACGCCCACCACCAGTATGTCCCCCAGGCTCCTGGCTGCCTGAAGGCAGCGCAGATGCCCTATATGGAGCACGTCGAAGCAGCCGTTGGTAAAAACCACCTTTTTTCCGTTTCTGTTTTTCAGGCGCTCTGCAAGGGCTTCACGTTCCACGATTTTCCTGGGGCCGGTAAAAAAGCGCTGCATGCTTTGCAAGTCTGTTTTCATTGTATCTCCTTTTTCAGCCATTTTCCGAGTTCTTCGGCAGTTATGCCGCCCTCTCTTAAGATCCTGACTTCCGGTCCGGTAAGATCGGCTATGGCGGAAGGCGCCCCCACTCTGCAGGGGCCCATATCTACAGCCAGATCCGCCGCATCTTTTATAGCGCCGTCCAGCATATCAAAGGACGCCGGCGCGGGAAGCCCCGAAGGGTTGGCGCTGGTGGCCGCTATGGGCTCGCCCAGCTCCCGCAAGACTGCCAGCAGAAACGGGTGGTCGGGGATCCGCACCGCCACGGTATCGAGCCCCCCGGAGATCACCGGCGGGACCCGGTCCTTTTTTTTGAGCACCACCGTCAGCGGCCCCGGCATGAACACGCCCTCCAAAGCCTCCAGGCCGGGGACGGGAAAGGCCGCCTTTTCCACAGAGGCAACGCAGTCCACCATCACCGGGAGGGGTTTGGAATGCTGCCGGCCTTTTATTCCGTATATCCTTTCGGCGGCTTTTGTATCGGACATCAGGCAGCCTATCCCGTAAACGGTCTCGGTGGGAAATACCGCCACCTTTCCTTCCTTCAGGGCCCGGGCCGTTTCCCTTGCCGCGGCGTATATGCCCGCCTCCGTGGCCCTTGTGATATCCATAAAGATCATCGTTCCTTCTCCGGTTCGGCCACCGCTATCCTGCAGTTGCCGGAATAATCCTTCAGCACCCGGCAGACGAAGCCGGCTTCCTTTGCGACGGCCGGCGCCGTCTCTCCCTGGTCGCTGCCGATCTCGCACACCACAGAGCCTCCAGGCGCCAGAAAGCGCCTGCCTTCTTTGAACAGTATCCTGTAGGCGTCCAGCCCGTCGGCGCCTCCGTCGAGAGCCGTTCTGGGTTCATAGTCTTTTATGCAGGGCTCCAGAGTGTCTATAACGGCGGAAGGTATATAGGG
>JAGDAG010000173.1 GCA_017959625.1 Abditibacteriota bacterium
AGCCTCTTGCGAGACTGCCGGGAGCGAATATGAACAAAGTCTCCCGCATGAACACTCAATTATAATATACCCCATTTTCGGGCTTTTTGCACTAAAAAACAAAAAAAAACCGCAAAAAAAGCGAAGGTTTTGCGGTTTTTTTGTGTCACATGCGGGCCTTTGAAGCCCCGCGGACAAAAAAACAGAGGCGCCGAAACGCCCCTGTTGAGCAAAAAAAGAGGGACTTTCACCCTCAATAGGAGGTAAGAATGTTACAGCCTCTTGCGAGACTGCCGGGAGCGAATATGAACAAAGTCTCCCGCATGAACACTCAATTATAATATACCACATTTTCGGGCTTTTTGCACTAAAAAACAAAAAAAACCGCAAAAAAAGCGAAGGTTTTGCGGTTTTTTTGTGTCATATAAGGGCTTTTGCCGCCCCGGCTTTCCGGGTTTTACGCCTCTTTGAGCGCTATCCGGTGGAGCCCCGGCTTTTCGATCGCGATATAAGGCAGCCCGGCGTCCGTTTTTCCCGCGGGCAGGCTGCTGCCGTTTTCCTCGGCCTTTGCCCCGGGGGGCAGCAGCAGGACGAGAGGCGCTTTGGCGTCGGCGACAATAACGTTTCCTTCCCGCTTTATAACGCTTTCCCCGCGCTGTTTCCACCAGAGGGCAAGCCTGTTGGTGGTGGTGATCCACACGTTTTTGCCCTTAAAGTATTCCAGAGCGTACTCCAGCGCCTTCACGGACCAGGCGGAATGCTCGTTGTTGCTGCACAGGTAATGGGGGTGTATGAAAAACTGGCATACTGCCATATATTTCTTCCCCGTTTCGAAGTAGTTTTTCAGCTTGCCCGTGTCGGTTCCGTATTTTCCGCCGATCCTGGGTTCGTAATAATTCTGGGGGATCTCCATGCAGCCTATCACCCTGCCTTCTTTCGTTACGGTATAGCGGGGATGCATGAAGCCGAAGCCGTAGCCTGTCATATCGAAGGCGTTTATGTCCTCCGGGTTGGTTTCCCCGTTTTTGGAATTATCCGCAATGACGCCCGCGTCTTCAAAGCCCAGAAGGGCTTCCTCGCAGTCGTGTATCTGGATCAGGCAGTGGTTGCAGTTGGTCACGGGATCAGCCCCGAAGGTTTTTTCGAACAGCTTCTTCTGGCGGACCGTTTCGCCCCGGGGATCCGCCGGCACAGCCGAAAGGTCCAGATGCAGGGCCGTTTCGGTGCCCAGCCTTGCGCATTCCTCAAAATCGGCTTTATCTATGCAGAATGCCGTTCCCTGAGCCGCCATGGCGTTGATATGGTAGGGCAGGCCCAGCCGGTTCATCACCCCGGCGGCCTCCAGGTTGATATCCCGGCTGCAGCAGTCGTCGTCGCCGGACACCATGAAACCGAAATCGGGAAGGCTGCCGTTCTGAGGCGGCAGAGGCGCCGCCGCGGCAAAGCCCCATTCCAGCAGGGTCCCGGCCACCAGCCGTATCAGCGCTGTGTTGTAAGGCTCCCGGGCTATATTGTTTTTTCCCAAAGGGGAGGCGTCGGGTATCCTGCCCACAAAAAAGTTCTCGGGTTCTCTGGGCCAGCCGTCTCCGGCAAACCAAAGCTGCCCGGGGAGGTCGAAGCCGAAGGAAAGGCTGTCTGCGGCCTTTTTTACGGGCTCGCCCCGCAAAGGCACCACCAGGTACACTTTTGTCCCCGACAGCTCAAATTCCGCTTTCACCCCTTCGGTCTTTTCCGCAGCCGCGGGATACGTTATTTTCCTGCAGGGGGGCAGCGGCGCGCCCTCGGGGGCAAAAACGGCGTCCCCGGGCTGCACCCTGTCCGTATCCTCCGGGGCAAGGGCCTCGCCGGAGATCCCCGCGGAATCCAGCAGGCAGGGGATATAGTCCTGAGTATAATATCCGCCGGCCGCCAGCGCTTTTTGCCGTTCTTTTTTATCCGTCAGGTAATAAACCTTCATTTTTTGTTTCTCCTGAAATCGGGCACGTACATCAGCTCGCCGCCCTTGGAAGCGGATTCCATGGCCATGATGGCGGGCGCCGCCGTCTCAACGGCATTGTAAACGTCCATGGGGGGCTGCTTGTCGTTCAAAATGGCGTCCATGAGGTAATACATGGGATAGTAGTCCGAGCCGCCGTGGAGGGCTCTTTTGAATTCCTCGGGGGCGTTGGGGTCGGAGCAGACCCATTCGGGATGCTTCTCCCAGCCGCCTGCCAGGGTGTAGCTCTTGCCGCAGTCGTCCTCCAGGTCGGTGCGGGCCCATTCCACGCATTTCTCGGTGCCCTTCACCTGATACCAGTGGGCCCCGGTCTCCTTTTTTCTGCCGTAGGGGCTGGTGAAGCCCGCCCTCAGGGAGAAGATAACGTCGTCGGTGTTGTACATAAGGGCGCATTCCAGGTCTCTTGCCTTGAAGCCCTTGGAAGCGTAGGAATCCTTTCTGGTGCCCACGCAGCTCACCCTGTCTATGCGGCCGCCGGTTATGGAAAGCAGGGGCGACAGGGAATGGGGCAGGTACCAGATGGGCTCCGCCAGGGCTTTGGCGCCTCTCCAGGAGGGCTCCCACTCGGGATCGTCGTAATACTTGGGGTCGTCGGTCCACATGGTCAGGCGGGTCTTCTTGTTGCGGAACCAGTCCCACCTGGGCTCGTAGTGCAGATACTCCGCCTCGGCGTAATAGATCTTGCCGAATTCGCCCCTTTTGGCCATTTCACGCCACTGGGAAATGAAATACCAGTAGCGCGCCTGCTCCGCCAGCTGGTATTTGCAGCCGGTCTTCTCCACGGCGTCCACCAGCTTCCAGCACTGGTCGATGGTATATGCCGCGGGGACCTCGGTCTGCACGTGGATGCCCCGGTGCATTTCGTTCACGGCGTAATCGGCCTGGCAGTCCGGGTCGGAGTCGATGATGATGGCGTCGTAGGAGGCGTTCTTTATCAGCTCTTCATAGCTGTGGTAAACCTCTATGTCCTTGCCCATGGACTCCTTGTAATGGGCCGCCGCCGCCTCAGCCTTGCCCTCGGCGTGGTCGCACAGGGCCACGAACTCGGCCTGGGGATGCTGGGGATACACGTTGTCCACGCTTATCCAGCGTCCGCCGCTGCCCAGCACAGCAAATCTGATCTTCTTCATATATATCTCCTTGAATCAATATAAATTCCTGTTTTATGCCCGCTTCTTCCGGAAGTCCGGGACCCGCAGGAGCTCTCCGCCCTTTTCCGCCGATTCCCGGGCCAGTATGGCGGGAGCCGCCGTTTCCACCGACTTGTAAAC
>JAGDAG010000174.1 GCA_017959625.1 Abditibacteriota bacterium
GGTCTCTCCGCCATTTTTCACGGAAAACGGTTTATGGAATACAAAACGCTTCGGGACGGCGCCCGCATTCCCATGCTTGGCCTGGGCACCTACAAGGCAGGCGGCGGAGAGGGCGAAAGAGTTGTCGCCCGCGCCGCGGAGCTGGGCTACCGCCTGTTCGACACCGCAGCCATGTACGGCAACGAAGACGCCGTGGGCCGGGGCATACGGGCCTCGGGGATAAAGCGCGAAGATTTTTTTGTGGTCACAAAGCTTTCCCACAAGTCCTACGGCAGAGCCGAAGCGGCGGTGGCCGAAAGCCTTGACAGGCTGGGGCTCGGATATATAGACCTGATGCTCCTCCACTGGCCCTTCGGCGATTATTACGCCGCCTGGAGGGTGTTGGAGAGCTTCAAAAAGAAGGGCGTCATAAAAAGCATCGGCGTTTCCAATTTTGACCCGGCCCGGCTGATAGACCTGATAAACTACAACGAACTGCCGCCCTCGGTGGATCAGATCGAGACCCATTTGCTGTGCCGCAGAAGCGCCGAAAGAAAATGGATGGATAAATACGGCGTGGCCCACATGGGATACGCTCCCCTGGGGCACGGCGTCAAAAACAGCATGCTCATGCTGCCGGAGGTGCGGCGCGCCGCCGCGAAATACGGCGTCACCGAAGCGCAGATCGCCCTCCGGTGCCAGGTGCAGAGCGGAGTCATAGTGATACCGAAGACCGTTCGGGAAGAACGGCTGCGGGAAAACCTGGATATTTTTGGTTTTGAAATAGACAAAGACGATATGGAGAGTCTTGCAAAACTTGACAAAAACGAGCCCTTTATCGGCACTCCCGATGCGCCGGAAAAGGCGGAAGCGGCTCTTTTGTGGTGAGAATATGAAAAAACTTATATGCGCGCTGCTGGTATTCGTCATAAGCGCGTGGGCGTTTGCGGACGGTTTTGCCGACAAGGCCAAATATTACAACCTGATGCGCAAAAAGCCCATGCCTCTCGACGTGCGGCAGCTGCGGAGCGACCCCGAAAAGGCGCAGCAGCCCTATCTGGAGCTGCGGGGCTCGGTAGCCGGGGTAAAGACCGGCAGCGTGTGCCTGAAGGACGGCGATCTTTGCATGTGGGTGGAGATGCCCGCGGGCACCTATACGGCGGATATGGAAGACGAAGAACTGGTGTGCCTGGTGAGCTACACCAAAGACGCCCTGCTTTCCCTTTCGGGCTTTACCTGCCACGTGTGGACCTACAGGTTCCCGCTGGAGACCTACGAAAAGGAAATGGCCGAAAACGGCGGCGGCGCCTACGCGCCCACGGGGCTGAGCTTTGCCAAGCCCGCAACGCCTGCGCTTGGCGCAGGGGTGCAGGGCCTTATAGATTCGGTGGCGCGGATAATACGCAGCACCAATCCGAAGCTTTCCCAAAACGAAGTGGACGCCTATACCTACAGCATAATCAAGAACTGCAGCGATTTCGAGGTGCATCCTCTGCTGGTATGCGCCGTGATAACCGAAGAATCCCGTTTCCGCGCCAACGCCACCAGCAGGGCGGGGGCCTGCGGCCTGGGGCAGCTCATGCCCGCCACCGCCAGAGGGATGGGCATAAAGAACCCCTACGACCCTGTCCAGAACATCTACGGCACGGTGCGCTACCTGAAAAGCCTTGAGGAGAGGCTTTGCGGCAAGGGCTTCGACAAGCTCACCTGGAACGATCTTTCCCTCATCCTTTCCGGCTACAACGCGGGGCCGGGCAGGGTGCGGCGGTACGGCGGTATCCCCCCCATAAAGGAGACCCAGAATTACGTGGTGAAGGTGACCAATACCTACAGAAAATACCTCACCCTTTCCCTGTAAACCGCAAGGGCTGCTTTTTATGCAGCCCTTTTTTATTGCTTTCCCGGCGCCCCGCGCTGCGGGGCGGATACGCCGGCATCCTTTGCGCGCGCCGGCTTATTCAGCTTTGCTTATTTGCTATAATGAAGGAAATACTTACTATAGGACATGTATCTATGAGCAGGACTTCCAAAAAATTTAACAGGCGTCATTTAATAAGCGCGCTTGTGACGGCGGCGCTTGTTCTGACGCTTTCCACAGCGGCGCTGAGCCAATTCCTCGGCCCTGAGCTTTTCCCGGCGCAGCCCGGAGACGGAAGCACTCTTGCCGGAAGAATAAATCGCGGCGACATAGTGTTATTGCCGTATCAAGGAAATTTAGTATGGAATAATGATGCGGTCTTTACCTCCTTTGCCGGGCTTAAGGTGCAGTCGGACAACGGTTATTATAATATCGTTGTGGGCAAAGACGGCAACTCAAACGAGCTTGCCGGCTTTGTTGACAAGGATTTTATGTTTATAGGCAATGCATATACCGAATTTCTTTTAGACAGCAGATACGTATTCACATTTCCGAGAGATCCCCTAAATACCCACAGTTACGAGACTACACGCAATAATTATCAGCCGTGGCGGCCTCTGTCCAGGGTTTATTACAATATCCCGGCAGGTTTGTATGAAGACGTAGGCTGTCATGTATTCGATTTCGGAGAGATCCCCTCCGGTTACTCGGGAAGCGTGAGTGACGGCCCTAACGGGCCGGCGAGTATAGCCGGGGGCTTTGATTACGATCTTTATATCGTAAGCTTTACCGAACAGGACAGAGTCCTCCCCTGCAACAATACCGCCGTTCCCATAAGCCTGACCACAGTTCCCGCTTCGCTTCCCAATATGTCAAATCTTTCCGTCACCGTGGAATGGGAAGACCAGTATTCCTATTTGTACACCGATCCTTCCTGTCAGTCTATGATAACCGGAACGGGAAACCAATATACCTGGAGCTTCTCTTCTGCTCCGGCTGTTATTTATTTCAAGAAGGCCTCCGTTGACGCTAACCCTAAGCAATACAGGATCAGGCTTGTGGCTTCCGCAGGCTCCGATACTAGTATTATTACGGCCAAAAGGCTCCAGGCTCAGGGAAGCTTTGTTGTCACGCAGATAGATGGGGGCAGCAGCGCCAGCCCTTTCAGCGACCTTCAGGGGTACTGGACAGGTGATTTGGATGATTATCCTGCTGTTGAATGGATGGACGATCCGTCATCTCCCAACGGCGAAGCGGTGGACGCGCCGGGGACAAGCTCGACAGAATATAACAGGCCCTTATTATACCGGATCGGCAATAACGATGCTTTTACGATACATTCGGTAAGTATAAAACACGGGGACGGCATAATCTATTCCCCGAATGATTATTGGCTGCGCGCAACCAGCGACGACGGTCTGTTGAATGCCAATGCCAATAGCTTTTCCGACAGCGGCAGCGTTATTACAGGAGGAACGTTTGTCGGAAGCGCGTTCACAAGCATACAGTGCAAGGACGTCTATATCAGGTGGGAGCTGATAAGCAAGACCACCGGCGCGTCATTAAGGATCGGCGAGACGAAGCATAAGCTGTATGTGATACGCGGAAACAGCGCGAACCCGTTTCACACCCTTGTGGATTTCGGCTGCAGCGCGGCAAACGGGCTGTCTTCCGAACAGGATATCATAGACGCTATATGGGACAAGCTTATGAACCTGACTGTCATAAGGGAAGACGGCGGCGCCGCTTTTAAATACTGGGGGCCGGAAGCGTCGATAGATATACCATATCCTTATTACGAGTGGTACAATTATTGTGACGGAGTAATAAATCATCGCGACGGCCGTTGCGTCGGTTGGGCTGATTTTGTAAATGAGTTGTACGCTGTCATGGGAATCTCCTCTGTTGCTATAGTTGTTAAAGCAGATAATTATGAAGGTTATAACGACCAGAATGAATATGTAATAATAAGCGATAGAGAGGTGGAAGGCAGCAACATTGTTGTAGGTATCGGTCAAAAAGCAGATGAATACCAAGGCGGAACACCCGGTTGCTCAGCGTTTAATCTCCATTGTATCAACATAGTAAACGGCTTTTATTGCGATGCCAGCTGCGGTTCTGCTATGTGTTCCACTAAAACGGAGTTTGCAAGGAAGTATCTGAAGATAGTCTATTTGGTTAACGGCGTCGAAAAGACCGTATCCGGAGACAAATTGGATGAAACCTGTTTCACATGGGGGGGTGATCAGTAAGATGAGCAGGATGATCATCATTGCTGTTGCATGCTTCTTGGTGACTTTGGCTTTTCCGTCCCTGGAAGTTCTTTCCGCTGACACAGGGAGGAATGACCCGACACCGGGAGTGGTCTCCACAGGAACGGACTCAATGGGCCACATTCTCGAAAAAAACAGTTACTGCGAAGCGCCGTCCCGGCATATTCCGGATATCAGAATATACAGTACCAAAGTATTGGAGTATGGTGTTTACACCGAGTATGAGCATAATATAGTTTATAATCCTAAGTTTAATAATGGCAGTGTGTCGTATTATGAGAATGAGGACCCCGCTAACTGGACTATCGATCATTTTACCCGCCTGTATCTCAGTGACACCGCTCTCTTTGCAAAGCAGCATGAGCTTGTCATGCACAAGGCTTTGGATGACGGCTTTTCCCTGGATGTATATTGGATCGCAAAACAGGCCCGCGAGTATGAAA
>JAGDAG010000175.1 GCA_017959625.1 Abditibacteriota bacterium
GCCGCTGACCACCCGGCGCGCGTTGGGGTTGGATATCTGCAGGACTTTGTGGTGTCCCCATTAAAGGCCTCCCGTTATCCCCAGCTGGTGCGCGGCATTGCCTGAGATGTCCCAGGATATGCTGGTGGCGTCGGTGGCGCAGTCGGTGAAGGTGCCCCAGGTGCCCTTGTCGGGCCGGCGCCAGCCTTCGGGAGGGTCTGTGGCCCTGAAGCCCGTATGATTGCTCATGGAAAAGAGCCTCAGGCAGCTTATGCCATCGTTGTAGCCGAAGGAGAAGGCTGTCACGTTGGGGCGGTGCAGGTTGTTCCATACCTCGATGTTGCGGAGGGTGGCGATATCCAGAGTGCCAGAGATGCTAACTCCGCAGCCTCCGCAGGAAACTATGAACACGTTTTCTATATTCACCCGTCCCGCGCCGTTTTTCGGGTGGCAGGCTATGCCGTCCCAGCAATACTGCAGGCGCAGGTTCTGCAGATTGATCCCCACGCCGTCAAGAAGTATGGCGGGGGGAAAACGGGTATCGGGCTTTTTTTCGTCATACATAAGGGCGATACCGTAAAGGGAAGACGATTTTTTCATGTGGAGCCCGGGCCCCTTTTCGTGGTCGATGATAAGCCTTGCCATGGGGGCGGAATCCGCATTCCACGCTCCGGGTTCTCCTCCCTTGAGGGATTGTTCCCGCAGATCAAGGGTGTCCGTGAGCCTGTATTCGCCCCGGGGGACGAATACGGGTATCTTCCGCTCTCTGGAAAGGGTGACAGCTTTTTTGAAAGCCCGGGTGTCGTCGGTCACGCCGTCGCCTTTGGCGCCGAAATCTTTAACGTTTGCCACGCTTTCCGTGCCTGCAAAAACCGAGCAGGCTGCGCAGATGATCAAAAAAGACAAAAAAAGGTTTTTCATTATTGACCTCAGGTTTGTATTACTGATATTATAACACAACGGAGGCAACGTGTCAAAGGGCCGGAACACAGGGTGCGCAGAGAAAAATGACGGCACGAAGAACGGGAGAAGTGTTTTGGAGAGGATATAAAAAAAAGCGCACCCGAAGGGAGTCGAACCCCCGACACTCAGGACCGGAACCTGATGCTCTATCCACTGAGCTACGGGTGCGGATACACTTTATATTATACTACTCTGTAAAATTTTGTCAAGGAAAGCCGGCGCCGGGCCGGAAAGCTTTGTCCGAAAAAAAACCGCCCGAAAGGGCGGCTTATGCTATAATTCAAGTTTGGCAAATTTGCGTTTTCCCGCTTTCAGCACCATTCCGTCCTTCAGGGCGATCTCTTCTTTGAAATCCGTATGTTTGACCCCGTCAACGGTTATGGCGCCGGAGGAAATGAGCCTTCGTATCTCGGAATTGGTGGAAGCAACTCCCGCTTCCTGGACCAACGTCATAAGGGTGCAGCTGCCCCCGGGGCGTTTGTCTTCCGGGACGGAAAAGGCCGGGATCTCGGTAGGTATATCCTTGCGGCTGAATACTTTTTCGAATTCTTCCTGAGCTTCTTGCGCCGCTTCGGGAGAATGATAGATGGATATGATCTCCCGGGCAAGGCGTTTCTTGACGTCCATAGGATGCACGGCGCCTTTCTTTACGCCCTCCGTAAGAGCCTTTACTTCGTTCATGTCCACGTCGGTGCAAAGCTCGAAATAATCGCTCATCTGATCGTCGGATATGCTCATGAGCTTGCCGAACATTTCCTGTGGCGCCTCGGTTATGCCTACGTAGTTCCCAAGGGATTTGGACATCTTGTTGACGCCGTCGAGGCCTGTTAAAAGAGGCATGAAAAGGCCGACCTGCTGTTCTTTTTCATAGGCTCCCTGAAGGGACCGTCCCATGAGGATGTTGAACTTCTGTTCCGTGCCTCCCACTTCCACGTCGGCGTCCAGGACCACGCTGTCGTAGGCCTGGCAGATGGGATAGGTGATCTCGTGGGCGGCGATGGGCCTGTTTTCGGAAAGACGCTTTTGAAAATCGTCCCTTTCCAGAAGCCTCGCCATAGTCACGTGGCTCATTATCTTTATCACCTCAACAAAACTCAGGCATCCGAGCCATTCGCTGTTGAAATGGATAAACGTTTTTTCGGGGTCAAGTATCTTGAAGAACTGCTCGTAATAGGTTTTGGCGTTCTTTTCGATCTCTTCCCGGGAGAGCTGCGGCCGGGTGACGGATTTTCCCGTGGGGTCGCCGATCCCTGCGGTAAAGTCGCCGATAATGATATGGACTTCGTGCCCCATATCCTGGAACTTGCGCATTTTCCTCAGGACCACTGCGCTTCCCAGGTGTATGTCCGGGGCGGTGGGGTCCAGCCCCAGCTTGATCTTCAGGGGTTTGCCGCTTTTTATGGATCTTTCCAGCTTTTCCCTGAGCCCGCTTTCGGGAACTATCTCTACAGTCCCTCTTTTAATGATCTCAAATTGTTCGTTTGCCAGCTTCTTGATATCCACGTCGGTCTCCGTAAATTTTTTCCTTTTTAATTATACATCGGACACCGCCGTTTTTCAAGTGAAGCCGTATGCCCTCTTGCCGTCTCTTTTTTTACAAGCCGTTTTTTGATATAATATAGACGGGAAAAAAGCTATGATCAAGATAACTTCTGCCTGCAACGGATGCGGTATTTGCGAAGCGCTTTGTCCTGCAAAGGCTGTCGCGGTGAGGGAAGGCAAAGCCTTCGTTGACGAAACTGTTTGTATTGGATGCCTGCAATGCGCCTGCGGCTGCGGGGCAGGGGCTGTGGAAACCGGGCTGCCTATTGCCGGCGGCGTTTATTCTTCCCCTTTGGACAAAATCGTAAAGACCCGCCGGAGCTGCCGCTGTTTTGCCAAAGAGGCGCCTTCTTCCTCGCTGGACGGCATCCTTGCCGAGGCTGTTGCGGCCTGTCCCTCCGCCCTTAACGGGAAAACCGTCCGTATCAGGCTGATACGCGATAAAAAAACCATAAGCGCTGTAAGCAAAAAGGTCGCGGGGCTTGTTTGCTTTTTAGTCTTTTTGGCTTCGCTGCCTATAGTAAGTTTTTTCGTAAAGGCTGTTTTCAAAAAAAACTACCCTTTGATGATCAATTACGGCAGGATCCTTTCCGCAGAAGAGGACAGAGTTTTTTTCAACGCTCCGTGTCTTGCTTTGGTGACGTATAAAAAAGGCGCGGTGATGGGAGAATGGGACGGGCATATAGCGGCGCATACCTGCGTCCTGCTGCTGGAGGAAATGGGCTATTCGTCCTGCTATATCGGAGTCGCAAAACCTTTTTTAGCTTTGCCTTCGCTGAAAAAAATGACCGGGATAGGCCTGGACGAATCCGTTGCCGCCTGCTTTGTTTTCGGCAAGCCCTTATACAAGTATCACAGACAGTTCGCCTGGGGGAAAAACGATGAAATTTAACTGCAATGGCTTGTTTGTCAGTTCTGCGGACGCATCCGTGAGGTTTTCTCCGGAGGCTCCTTTCGATACCGCGTACGGGGAACCCTGGTTCCTGAAGAACCCGCCTTACGATCCCGGTTCGCTTTTTCCCAGGAAAAACACTCTTCGTGTTATCACCAATATCAAGACCCTGCTCGGTTATATGACCGGCGCGGGCGTTATGGGCATAGACCCCTCGGTCTGGCTTTTGTATTCCCCTCTGGAGGCTCCGCTTTTGAACCATACGGTGGAATTGAGGCTCAGGGAGATCAGCAGCGAAGCGGGATATGATATCCTTTCTCTTTCGGTGAATTATTCGCTGGTTTACGACGTGCTGGAAAAATACTCCGGCAGCGGCGAGATAGATTTTTCGGAGGAAGAGACCCTGTTCGACCGGGTCTGCGGCTTCAGAGAAAAACTCAACGGGCGCCTGTTGTTCGACGATCCCGCCGATTGCTCGGCTTTTCTGGACGAATGCCGCAGTTTTTTTGCCGAAAGCTGTGAAAAGCTGGTGATACCGGGCTGGGAGGATATCACCCTTTCAAAGGATCCTTCCGG
Source organism: Abditibacteriota bacterium (assembly GCA_017959625.1). GTDB lineage: Bacteria > Armatimonadota > UBA5829 > UBA5829 > UBA5829 > RGIG7931. The sequence continues at coordinate 3,953 of JAGDAG010000175.1, forward strand.
AGCTCCCGTAAACGATAATATCATTTGCAGGATAGCAAAAGTGGATGCGGACGCCCTTTTTGACTGTTTTAAGGATTATATTTGATGACTGATCGGAAGAAAATACGGAACTTTTGCATTATTGCCCACATAGATCACGGTAAATCCACCCTTGCAGACAGGATACTGGAGCTTACGGGAGCAATAGACGAAAAAAATATGACCAGCCAGGTGCTTGACGGCATGGAGCTGGAAAAAGAACGCGGCATAACCATCAA
>JAGDAG010000176.1 GCA_017959625.1 Abditibacteriota bacterium
CAGCAGGTGGTGGCGCCCAACTTTTACGGCGATTACTACCCCCTGACCCCCTACAGCCTGGGCAACGATATCTGGACCGTGTTCCAGTTCCACAGGCCCGCGGAGGGCAAGGGCGTCCTGGTGGCCTACCGCCGGGAGGACTGCCAGCAGAACGTGGTGACCGTCTGCCTGAGAGACCTGAAAAAGGACAAGACCTACCTGCTGACGGACATAGACACCGGAGAGACCTGGTCTATGTCCGGCAAAAAGCTCATGAAGGGCTTCAAGATAAAGAGAGACAAGAAGAGGGATTCCGCCATCATCACCTTTGAGATCGGGGATTAGGCCGTTCCCATGCGGGACCCGGATATTCGGAATTTGCGCCGGGAGTCTGACTCCCGGCTTTGTTTTATGAAGGAACCTGTTATGAAGATCTGTTTTGTTGTTATCTTTCTGCTTATGGTGTGTCCGCCTCTGTGGTCGAGAAGCATTGCCGTTTTGCAGCAGGGGGCGAACCGGGAGTTTTTGTCCCGCCTGAAGACCGACGACACCGTGGAGGAAGCCGCTCTTGCCGCCCTGATGAAGACGGGAGGCAGCGGCATGACCCTTGTGCTGCCCTGCGCCGACCGGCTCCCCCGGGAGGCTGCGGCGGAGCTGAAGGGGTATATAAACAGAGGCGGCAGCCTGCTGTGCGTGTCCGGCCCCTGTTTCCAAAACATAGTATATCCCCTGGAGGGCGCCTTCGTGACCAAAGACGAGGCGCGGGACAGGGCGGAATACCGCCGCTCCCCGGCTCTGGACTTTGCCGGTCTGGCCGGAAAATATACACTGCTCAAAAACAAACCGGAGGACCGGATCTCCTACAGGGCCGAAGAGGGCAGGCTGATCCTGGATATCGAGGATCAGGAGAGCTGGTTCTCCCTGGACGCCGCCGTGGCTCCCGGGACCCTCGGGGGCGACGCCCTGGCGGTGGAAGCCGGCATAAAGGGCGAGGGCTCCCTGTGGCTCCGCCTCAGGGCCGGGAAGGACGCCTGGATGGCGGAAATGCCCCTGACGGAGGAGGAGGGCGTCACGGTCCTGACTCCCGATATGTTTGAAAGGACCGAGGGCGACGGCAGCCTGGATTTCGGCAGGGTGGACCGGATAAATATAACCCGCCACGCCATACCCATGAAGGATACGGTGATCACCCTGGGCAGGCTTTACAACTGCTCCCTTGAGGACAAAGGCGTTAAGGAAATCCTGGAAGACGCTTTTGAGCTCCCGGAGGTGGAGGGCCTGTTCCCCGCCTGCAAATACTACAGGACCGACTGCCCCGACATAGTTTACAAAGGCAAAAAATACCCGGGCGGCTTTTTGTTCCCCGCCCAGTTCCGCCCCGGCGCCGCGGGGGCCGGGCAGATAAACCCCTGGAGATACGTCCCCGTGGCGGAGGGCTATAACGACGGCCATTTCTGCGGCTGGCCCGCCAGCATTTTCCTTACCAAGGACAGCCGCCGCTGGTCCGCCTTCGGGTATATAGGCTTCCCCGCCGACCTGGTGGCGGCCCGGCCCGCCCTTACGGCGGAGATAGCCGCGGACATGCTCCAAAGGATCGAGAACGGGGTCTTTCTGTCCAACGGGGGAACGGAGCTCTTTTCCTATGACGAGGGAGAGCCCGTCCGTCTGGGAGCCTACGTGCTGAGCCGGGCCGGCGCCTTTGACGGCCGGGTCCGGTTCGAGGTGCTGCAGAAGGGCAAAAGCCTCTATTCCCATACCGCCCCGGTGAAGGAGCTCCACGCGGGAGCGGTTTTCCCCGGCGGCCCCGAGGGAGAATACGAGGTCAGGGTATCTCTCTGCGATGAAGGCGGCGCCGTCACAGACTCCGTGGGCCACACCTTCAATATCATAGCCGACAAAAGGCCCGGCCCGGACAGCTACGTGAAGGTCAAAGACGGGGGCTTTTATCTGAAGGGCAGGCCCTTCTATCCCGTGGGGATCAACTTCTATCCCTCCCATTCCCCCTCGTGGCGGGCGGTGGAGTTCTTCCACTACTGCTGGCTGGACCCCAGGTTTTACGACCCGGACTGGACGGAACGGGACCTGAAGCGGGTAGCGGAGCTGGGCTTCAACACCATCAGCATATCCTACAAGAAGCCGGACAACGTGGCGCCCCTGAGGGATTTTCTCGCCCGCTGCAGGCGCTACGGCATATACGTGCATCTCTTCGTGGACGATTTCGACCCCCTTCCCAGGAGGGGAGACGTATTCGTGCCTGATCTGTGGGAGACTACGGGCGGGCCCAAGCTCAGGGCCCTGCGCCCCTATAACTTTGACAACATCTTCGCCTACGACCTGGCCTGGGAGGTATGCGTGGGCGAATACAAGGACAGAAAGGCCTACAATCCCCTGTGGAACAAATGGGTGGAGGACAACTACGGCTCCGCGGAAAACGCCGAAAAGGCGTGGGGCTTTGCCGCCAAAAGGGACGAAAAAGGCAATATAGACTGCCCCGACGACGAGCAGGTCCGGAGAGGCGAGGCTTCCCTGAAATACGTCACAGCCTACAGGCATTTCCTGGACGAAGCCATCAGCCTGGGTTATATGCATATGAAGAACAATATCCGCAGCATAGACCCCGGCCGCCTCATCAGCGCCCGCAGCGGCTGCGGCGGCACCGGCAACGACTTCATCACCCACTGGATGCCCTACGATCTGCTGTCCGGCGCCAAGCACCTGGACTTCACCAGCCCCGAGGCCTACAACCTGAGGACCTACGATATGATGAAGGGAGGCTTCAATAACGCCTACGGCAGATTCGTGTCGGGGAACAAGCCCGTGTTCTGGCCGGAATTCGGTACCAGCAACATAGTTGACACCCTTTCAAAGGACAGCGATTTCGTGCCCGGGACCACCCGGATGGACACCTCCGTCCAGGGCGAATATTTCCGCCTCTTTTACGAGATGCTCACGGAGACCGGCGCCGACGGGGCCGCCGGCTGGTGGTGGCCCGGAGGCATGCGCCTCATAGAACGGTCCGACCACGGCCTGCTGTCGGAGGACTTCTATCCCCGCCCGTCGGCCCTCATAACCGGGGAATACGCCCGGAGCTTCGCCGGCAGAGTGAAGAAGAGAGAGGGCGACTATCCCATCGGTATAGACAGAGACCTTTACGCCTCCGGCTACGCCGGGGTGTTTGCCAAGGGCGCAGAGGAATACCTGAAGGCCTTCGAAGAAGGGAAGATCCCCTATATAGTGACAGACGCCACCGGGACCGATTCCCGCACCATGCCGATGCTGGCCGCGGGGAACGTCCCTCTGGCGGAGGGTCTGCCCCCCAAGTATATCAAGGGCGAGTTCTCCTTCATCAACGGACGTGACCGGGGCCCCTGGAAGGCAAAACGGGACAAGGGCTTCGTCACCATCGACTGCCAAATGGGCAACACCGGCGAGGTCAAATGGCTCCGGGGCGCCGCGGAGCCCGAAAAGGGCTGCGTGTATCTCAAGGCGGCGTCCGGAGACAAGGCCTGGTATTTCCCCATAGACAGGGATACGGAGTTTTTGTCCGACGCCCGGGCAAAAGCGCGGATCCCCGCCGGAGAAGCCGGGGCGAAGGTCACCCTCAGGCTGTGCGTGTTCGGCGTGGCGGAGTTCGGCCAGAAGGCCGAAGTGCAGATATCGGAATAACAAGGAGAAAAAGACATGAAACTGCTCGTCAGCTGCGTACTCGCGGCTTTGCTGTGCGCGGCGGTATATGCCGGGCCTCTGACCTACAAGGAGGGGGCCCTGAAGACCAATCTGGAAAAAGGGGAAAAGGTGTCCCTTGAGACCATCGCGGACAGCCGCTACAAATACGCCGTGGTCCCCTGCAAGCCGGGGGACTGGTTCACCATAGACGCCAACGGCGGCTCCATCTACCTGGCCTGGGCTTTCACCGACCGGGAATACAGGCTGCTGGACAAGGGCGGCGAAGAGCAGCGGGTGCAGACGCAGATCAAGGCTCCCGCCGGAGCCGCCTATATGATCACCAACGACAAGGGGGGCTACCTGTCCTATAAGGGAAAGCTCGCGGTAAAGGACATGGGCTTAAAGAGCGTTTGCCTGGAAAACCCCCAGGCGGCGGGCTATCTGGCCAACGTCCAGTATAACACCGCCGATTACGGCTACACTCTGTTGGACAACTACCGGGTGTCCGCCGGGGGAAGGCTTGACCAGCCCCTGGGGGTGACTCTGGAGATCCCCCGCAAAAGCGGCAGCCGAAGCTACGCGCTCACCTACGCCGACAACCCGGCCTTCGCGGACAAAAAAGTCGTGGAGCTGGACAAAAAGGCCAAAAGCCATACAATTTACAACCTTATACCCGGCCGGTATTACTGGTACGAGATCGCTTCTGTGCAGAAGGACGGCGTACTGCCCCTCTGCAAGGGCATCGTCAGGACCACCGGGACCCTGCGTATGATAAAGGCGGACAGCATCCACAACGTGCGGGATATAGGCGGCTGGAAGACAGAGGGCGGCAGGGCCATACGCTACGGCCTCATATTCAGGGGCGGCCAGATGGACCGGGGCACCGACGTCAGCCCGGAGGACGCGAAGGAGCTCACGGAGAACGTGGGCATAAAGGCGGATATAGATTTCAGGGGCGCCGAAGAACTGATGACCCATGACGAGGACCCCTCCAACGACCTGGACTTCGCCAAGCTCCCCGGAGACGTGCTCTATACCAACATACCCATAGGGGGCATCGACCCCAACGGCGGCGGCAGAGAACTGTATATCAGGGTGTTCCGGCAGCTGCTCTCCAATCTGAAGGAAAAGAGGCCCACCTATCTCCACTGCGCCGGCGGAGCCGACAGGACAGGCTGCTTCTTTATGTTTCTGGAGGGGCTGCTGGGGGTAAAG
>JAGDAG010000177.1 GCA_017959625.1 Abditibacteriota bacterium
AAAATTGACATGACTTTCATTTTGTTCTCCGAAAACAGTGTCTGTTTTTTATTTTATCCCCATAGTGACTTACCGAACGCCGGGCTCCGGGGAAGCGTCTGCCGCCTGCTCCGGCTTTACGGGAGGCTTGCTTATTTTGGGCGGGGTAGCCTTGTAGGGATACTTGTCCTCGCTGAGGGGCCGGGGATCTCCGGGAAGCCCCTTCTGCCTTTTGCCGCTGAGCCCTCCGCCTTTGAATTCCACGATTATGACCATATCGCCTTTTTGCCACGCCCGGGTCTCCCAGCTGATCCCGCGGGGGTCCACGTAACTCCCCAAAGATCTGCCCTTTGCCCCGAGAAGCCTGCTCACCTGCCTTACGGTCATGGCGTAATCCAGCAGGTTGTAGTTTTCCGTGGTGATACCCGGGGCCGCGTCTTCGAGCTCCGGGAACCGTTTTTCAATATGCGACACCGCTTTTGATTCCGTGGCGTGATCCAGGCGGATAAGGAACACCATGCCCGCTGCCGCCGCGATGAGCAGTATGAAGCCTATGGCCGATCTCACTTGTTACCTCTCTTTCCGCAAACGGTCGTCAATAACCGTAAAAGTCTCTGCAAAAAGCGTCGCTTCTTTTGTTGAGGCTCTCCAGCAGCAGATCTGTATCGGGCTGTTTTCTGTCGTATTCCGCCAGCAGGAAGCCCTGGGGCTCGCAGAGCTTTTGATACGCGGGGTCGAAGTTGTCGGCGATGAACCTGGCAAATTTTGCTATCCGGTAGGGGCCGAACACCCAGATGCGCCTGTCCCTGGCGTCCACTGCGGCGGAGCGCCCGGCCTTTACGGCGCTTATGATGCTTTCCGCGCTCCTGTCCTTTGCCAGCACGTAGGAATACCTGTCTGCGGGCCGTTCGCTATAGTCCAGGTCGGTGTTATGGGCGTCGCTGCAGCCCACCACGGGGATATCGAAACCCCTGCCCCTCAATTCGCTCCACAGGTCCACCGTCAGGTCGTTGGTAGTGTTGTTGGTGAGCTCCAGGCAGTCGTAAACCTTGTCTTTTATAAGCTGCTCCGTCACCGCGTCGGGGATGAAGTTCATATCTCCCCATACCCAGTGGGGGTGGCTCAAAACTGTGAGCCCTCCGAATTCCGCCGTTTTGCGGGCGATCCACACCCGGTAGGCGTAGTCTTCCCTGTCGACGCCTTCCGGCAGGCCGGGCAGCGACGCCATAACGGCTTCCGCCTGCTCCTTTACCTTGTCGGGGTGCGCCCGCCAGTAGCCGTTGACCGAGTCCCTGCCGCCGAAATTCACCGCGTGTATCCGTTCGGTGGGCTGATAGTGGACTTCCTCCCCGGGCACCAGGGTCATGGAGACGGGCATGTCTTTGAATGTCTCCAGGGCCTCCAGGGACGTCTCCATGACGTAGTGGTCGGTTATCGCCAGAAAGTCAAAGCCGCCGCTGCGGTAGTTGCCCACCGTGTGGCACACGTCCTGCTGTCCGTCGGAGCCCGTAGTATGGGTGTGGAACTCTCCCTTGAAAGCCTTCAGGCCGTAAAGGTCTTCCCCGAGGGAATACACCGAAAGGACGGCGGTATTGTTGACGGGGCTTCTTTTTCTGCCGTAGTTTATGGAGGTGTATCTCAGCTCCATATCGCTTTCGGGCCGGTATATTTTGATGACGTGTCTTTGTTCTCCTTCAAACGTGTGGTCAAAAACCAGGTCGCCGTTTTGGTCGGGAACGGCCCTGTATTCGCTGAAGACCACTTTGTCAAAACGCTCCGTGCCCGAGTTTTCGCCGAACACCCGCACGATATATTCGCTGCCGGGAGTAAGATCCACGCTTTCGCCCAGGGTCCTTATGGTGACCTTCGACTTTTTGCCGGCGGGAAACACCGAAGGGATCACCCTGTAATTTCTGTAAACGGATTTCATTGTTGGTTCCTTTTCGATGGTTTTTATCTGTCTTTCGGAGCAGCCCGGTATGCCGCTCCTGTCATTTTCCTTCCGTGATGCCTTTCGCTTCTCTGTCTCTTTCCGCGAAGCCCATTACTACTGTATGCTCGTTTTCTCCGGTGCGGACCATACGCAGGCTGCAGTATTTTTTGTCTTTGTTTTTGAACATTATTACCGCGCTGTCTTTTTCTTTCAGGGCGGCTTCGATGCCTTCGGTGGAATCCAGCCTCATGAGCTTGGGCAGGTCGTCGGGATCGGCCGTTTCCGTGACGTATTCCCGGAAGGCTGCGGGATAGGCGGTGATGGAGCCGTCTGCAAGGGCCACGGAATTATTGGGCAGGTTTATATAAAACACCTTCATATAATTCCTGGCCAGGGCTCTCGAAAGCTTCTGGTTTATCTCCATGGAGGTCCTTTCTTTTTCTTCTTTGGTCACGTCCTTTATGATGCAGAGCCCGATGATATCCTTGGAGCTGTTGTCTCTGGAAAGGTGCAGGCTGATCTGCTGATGGCGTATCTCCATAGAGGGGTTTCTGGCAGAGCAGGTCAGGGTGAGGAGACGCTGCCCCTCTTCAAAGCGGGCCAGCAGCCGTTCTCTTATCCCCTCCGGTTCCAGAAAAGGCTCCGAGCCTATATACAGCTTGTCGTACCACCACTCGAAAAGCTCCGTAAAGGAGTAGGGCGGCCTTATGCCCAGCTTGTAGCCCGCGGGGACCGGCACTCCGTTGTTTATCTCGCTGTATTCGCCTTCTACCGTGTTCTGTGTGATATTGCATTCCACAAAGGCGTAGGAGCCGTAGAAAAGGGCCCTCTGATAGTTTGAATCCCGGCGCATGCTGCGCGCAAGTATCTTTTGTCTGTTTTTCTCGGTGAGCAGCAGGTTCAGGAGAAACAGATAAAACAGCGCCATGGCTCCCGCGGCGAAGTAAAGCCAGGGGTAGTATGCAAAGACTCCCTTCAGAGGCTGCCCCGATACTATGCTTTCCAGCCACTTTTCGTTGAGCTTTTTCAGCGTCCCGTCGGAAAACATACGCTCAAGCTCCGCATTTACGACGGCCATGAGCTCTTCGTTTGCCGGATCGATCCCGAAGCACATATAGTTTCCCGTAAGAGCCAGAGAGGGGCGTACGTTTTTGACCCCCGTTTCCTTCAGTATCTGCATACCGGTGACATAGCGCATCACCACAAAATCGTTTTTGCCTTCGCTTACCGCTTTCACCGCTTCCTGGTAGGTGGGGTAGGCTGTATGGCGCACGTCGCGGACCCCGCAGGAACGCAGCACCTCTTCTCTGCCTTCGTTGTTCTCCAGCTCCGCCATGGTGAGGCCGTTCAATGAAAAAGTGTCGCCGAAGGGCTTTCGGGAAAAGACCGTCAGCGAATCGCTGCTTATGGGGACTGTGGCGGAAATAAAGCTGTGGGCCTTATCGTCCACCAGCATCTCGATCCCCATGATGATATCCGCTTTGCCGTTTTCCATCATCTCAAGAGCCTCCGACCAGCCCGTCAGCGTCAGGCGCAGATTCATTCCCAGGCGGTTGGCAAGCTCCGCTGCCAGCTCTGCGTCGTGCCCGTCGGGGCTGCCCTCTTCGTTGATAAAGGAATAGGGCCTGTAGTCGTTGTCGGCTACCACCGTCAGGGTCTGGCTGAATCTGTTTTCCGCCCGTATCTCCGAGACGGGATCCGCATCAAAGCTGCCGTGTTTCCACAAAAACGCGAATGCTGCGATCAAAAGGATATAGATGATATTTGCGGCGATAAATACTTTTCCCACAGACGTTTTCATTGCTGTTTACAGATTGTCCCTGATAAGTTTGTTTTTGGAAACCGGCGTGCTGTCCTTTATCGCCTTCAGCCCGGCGTTGATGATATTGCCCGTCACCATCAGTTTTTTCCACCCCTTGTTGATGATGATCCCGTCGTGGGTGCCGGCGATGATATTGTCCTTTACCATCACGTTGTCGCCCCCCTCCAGCACCACCGCTGGCCACACGTGTTCCTTCATGCCCTTTTCCATGCGGCAGCCGGATACGGATACGTTCTTTCCTCCCCTGACCACCAGGGTGCTGCCTCCGTTGGCCCGCAGGTCGCAGCCGGACATCACGAAGCAGTTGCAGCATTTCTCTATGCGGACTGTGTTGCCGTGGGTCCAGTAGGTGCCCCCGTTCACGGTCAGGGTGCAGTGGTAGTCCTTCTCTTGGTCCTTTTCCCTGCCGGAATCAAAGCCGGAGACCACTATGCCCTCGCCGCAGAAGTCCGCCATACAGTCGGTCATGGTGCCCCACATGGCCCCCTTCTGGAAGCCGGGCCTGTCGTAGTGCTCGAAGAAAAAGCCTATGTTTTCCGCAAAGGCAAAGCAGTTGGAGAGCTTCAGGCCGTCGTTGCCCTTGATGTGAAAGCCCACGGGCTTGTCCCTGTTCATATTGACGTTGGGAGACCAGACCTCCACGTTTTCCAAAAGGCCCACGTCCCGCATGCCGTTGAGATATACCCCCGTGCCCACTACGTTCACCATGAACACGTTCTCCACGTTCAGGCGGCCCGGGTTGCCGGGCTTGTCCTCGCCCAGGGCGCGGATGCCGTCAAAGGCGCCGGCTATCTTGACGTTGCGTATCCAGCAGCCCGTGCCCAGAATGTCTATAGCGACGGGGTATTTCACCGGCTTGTTGAAGTCCTGGTCGTATTTTATGCAGACGCCCGTCACCGCGGCTCCCTTGTCTATGGTAAAGGCGCTTTCCTTCAGGCTCGTGGGCTTTATAGTCGGCAGGGCCGCCGCGTCGGCGGGCCAGGCGGCGTCGGGATTCCCCGCCAGGGTCACCGTGGTGAGTTTGACGCCCCCCGAAAGGAGATATTCGCCGTAGGGGACCCGCACTGTCTCATGCCGGGCCTCCGCTTCCTCCACCGCCTGCCGGAAGGCGGCGGTGTCGTCCGTCGCGCCGTCACCCTTGGCGCCGAAATCCTTCACGTTGACCTCCGCCTGCGCCGCAAGGCACGCGAGAGACAGAAAGAGAACAAAAAGCAGTATTTTTTTCATAGTTCGATCCGTTATTATTCGTATTTTATTCGTTATCCCGGCGTTACCCCGGGTCCATAAAGCTTCTGAAGGCGCCGTTCCGGGGCATCAGGTCCGCCAGCAGGTCCGCCGACTCCTCACTGCAGGAGACCCAGTCCCCGGCGTTCTGCCGGCCGAGCTTCACGCTGCCGCTGAAGAGCTTCGAGAAACCGCTTGCGGAGGTCTCTACCGGGTTTTGCCCCGTGTAGGTTCTTATCTCCGGCGAGGGGCCGTCCCAGGACACGGTGAAGCGGTGGGGGCTTTCCTCAAAGGGGTCCGATATGCAAAAGCTCAGGACGCCGGAGTTCCTGGGCTTCAGGAACGTGAGGGCCTTCCGGGGGTCGTGGACCCTGAGCATATGCCCCGCGATGACGGTCCGCCGGGTGAGCCGGGGGTTGGGCATATTGTCAAAGAGGTCCGTATCCGTGGGCAGCTTCAGCTCAAACCGGGCGCCGGGGTATTCCTTTCTCAGGGCCCCCAGCAGGTGTTCGGCGTCCGCCCGGCGGGTATAGTAAAGCTCCGGTATATTCAGAAGCTCTTCCCCGTCCTTTTCCCCGGAGGAGTATATGCAGCCCGCCGCCGGCGCGCCGTCGGCATCCTTGATATAAGCCCCCTTCAGGCCTTCCGAGGAGAAAAGCCCGGGATAGTTGAGCCACCAGAAACGGTTTCGCACGTTGGGCCGTTGTACCGGGAAAAGCATCTGCCGTTGAGAGCGGGTATGGCCTCGGGGGCTTCCCTGCTGTCGTGAAACAGGGGAGCGGCTTCGCAGTCCGCAAAGGCTTCGGGCCCGG
>JAGDAG010000178.1 GCA_017959625.1 Abditibacteriota bacterium
CGTCCGGGACTGCCTGACGAGCGCCGCCGCCTTTTACAGCGGGCAGCGTTTGGGATATAATAAAACTGTAACGCTTTTGCCGAAAGGGCAAAACAGCGGCCGCTGCATAATACCGTCTTTACGGAGGAACAATGAAAAACATCATGGATATCTGCCCCCCGGGGGCTCAGAGGTGGCAGGGCGTCCTGGACGGCGCCTGCCGTCTTATCGCCGCCAGGGAACTGAAAAACCGCCCTCTCTGGAAAAAATTCGTCAACGAATACAGAGCCATGCGGGACGGGGAACGCAACGCCTGGGCGGGGGAATACTGGGGAAAGATGCTCAGAGGCGCGTGCATCACCTTCCGCTATACTGCCGACGAAGAGCTGTACGACGCGCTGCGGGAGACCGTGGAGGATATGCTTTCCGCCCGGGATCCTTTGGGCAGGTTCTCCACCTATACCGTGGACACCGAATTCAGAGGCTGGGACATGTGGTGCCGCAAATACGTTCTGCTGGCCATGGAGTATTTTCTGGATATATGCCCGGACGAAGCCTTGAAAGAGAAGATCGTCGGCGCCTGCAAAAGGCACGCCGATTATATATTGCAAAAAATCGGCCCCGCCGAAGGGCAGCTGCCCATCGGTGACACGTCGGACTTTTGGGGCGCCTTGAACTCTTCTTCCATACTGGAGCCCATGGTGAGGCTTTACGGCGTCACCGGCGAGGCGAGATATCTGGACTTTGCGCGGTATATCATACGGGAAGGCGGCTGCGCCCACTGCGATATATTCCGGCAGGCTGCGGAAAACAAAAAGCGTCCCTTTGAATACGGAGTCACCAAGGCTTACGAGATGATCTCCTGCTTCGAGGGTATCCTGGAATACTATAAGATCACGGGAGAAAAGGAATATCTTACCATGGCGGAAAACTTTTTCCGGGCCATGGAAGAGAGCGACCTTACCGTCACGGGCTGCTGCGGTACCGAGGGAGAGCTTTTAAACAACTCCTCTTCCGCCCAGACCGACCCTCTTATTACCGGCATCATGCAGGAAAACTGCGTGTCGGTGACCTGGATGAAATTTGCCGCAAAGCTTTTGGCCGTCACCGGCGATCCCCGTTACGCCGACCGTATGGAGCAGACCGCTTATAACGCCCTGCTTTCCGCGGTGAACCTGCCTTCGGCAGAGCACCCCTTCGACAGTTACGGCGCCCTTCTGTTTTCCCACAGGGGGAGGGGCCGGGGGGGCTATCAGCCTCTGGACGCCGGGGGCAGCTACGGCTGCTGCGAATGCATAGGTTCTGCCGGCACCGGGCTCATGCCCCTTGCCGCCGTGATGGCCGACGGGGCCGGCTGCTACGTGAATTTTTACGAAAAAGGCTCCGCTCAGCTTCCCTGGGGCGATCTGCAGACGGAAACGGGATATCCCGCCGACGGGCGTATAAAAATAACCGTAAACTCCGACAAGCGCTTTGCCCTCAGGCTGCGCATACCCGGCTGGTGCCGCCGCTGCAGCCTTTCCGTGAACGGCAATGCCGCAGCGGCCGTTCCGGGCAAATGGGCCGTTCTGGACCGGCAGTGGGAGAGGGGCGACACAGTGCTGCTTTCTCTCGATATGGACGTCGTTCCGGTAAAGGCCCGCCCCGGCAGGATAGAAGTCTGCGAAAGGCACACCGCTCTCCGGCGGGGCCCCCTTGTGCTTGCCAGGGATGCCCGCATGGGCGGAGACATACTGCAGCCCTGCCGCCCGGCGCTGCGGGACGGCGCCGCGATAGCGGAGCCCTGCAGGGAACCCGCTTTTCCCTGTATGGCGGCGGTCGAAGTGAAGGACGAAAACGGCGGCTTTTTCCCCATGGCGGACTACGCTTCCTGCGGAAAGACCCTGGACGAGGCGTCCTTTATGACCTGCTGGCTGCCGGAGATCGATTATCTGACTCCGGAAAAAGAGCGGTTCCGTATCGTCTGCGATACCGGCGCTCTTGCTTTTGATCAAAACAAAAAAGCCGTTTTGAAGCCAGAAGGCGCGCTTTTTGAAGCGTCGGCGGCGGGAGAAGGCTATTACCGGCTCCGTTCGGAGGACGGTTATCTGAGCATAAGCCGCGGGGAGCTCGTCTCGGAAAAGGAAAGAGCGGGGGAAAACCGGCTTTTCCGGCTGGTTTCGGATCTTGCGGGAAAAAGATATATAGTCTGCAAAGAAAGTTCTTCTTTGCCCGGCGTGGATGAGAACGGAAGGGTGGTCTGTTCGAGGGCTTTGTTCAAATGGACGCTGAAATAAACCGAGGGGAGCCCAGCTCCCCGTTTTTTTGCCGCGGAGAAAAGCCCGCGGCTTTTTTGCAGGTCGGCAGAGTCGGTTTTATTCCTTTTCCGGGCCGGAGGCCCATACCCCGAGAGCCAGAAGGCATGCGGCGGCTATCTTGATGAAGTCCCACAGGACAAAGGGGGCTATACCCCATAACAGGGCTGTTTCCGGGCCGTTTTTTATCAAGAGGCACGCCGCTCCGCACAGATACACCACAAAAAGCCCCGGCAAAAGGCTTGCAATAAGGGCAAAAAGGGTCTTTCGGCTTTTCTTTGCGGCAATACTCATTGCGGCCGCCCCAAAGGGAAGAGAGAGCAGATAGCCGGCGCCGCTGCCGGCAAGGCCGTCCTTCGAGGAAAAGACGTCAAGCCCCAGAGCGCCCGCCGCCAGATACAGTATAACGGAAAAGACGCAGGTCTTCGTGTCGTAAAGAAGAGCGAGGAGGGCTATACAAAAAATATGGCCCGTTACGGGAACGGGCCCTCCCGCGGAGAGCTTCAGCCTTGAGGAAAGGTAAAGAAAAAACGCTCCCGCCAGGCTTCTCAGAACGAAGGCGGCCATCAGAAGCCCAGTATCCCGACGCTGAGTTTCAGCTTTTTGTCGTGAAAATCGTAAGAAGCGCCGGACCAGAAGCAGTCGGTCTTGTAGCCCAGCGCCACGCCGTAACGGTAGGCTGTCTTCAGATTGAAGTTGTAGGCGTACCAGCCGCCCAGGATATACTTGCCGATGTTTTTCTGGCCGGCGGCAATCAGGCCCTGTTCGTAGGCTATGGAGTCGAATTCAAAGGGAGTGAAGCCTTTTTCCTTTGCCCACAGATATCTTAAGGTCCAGAAGGAATTGTCGGCGTAAAAGCGTGAAAGATCGACTCCGCAGGCAAGAGCCCTGTAGGTGCTCTTATCCTCATAGCGGTTGTAGATGCCCTTTACCACCGGCTGGACCGTAACGCCTCCGAAGGTGCCCAGAGTATAGGGAAGCTCCGCCTCCGCAGTGAATTTCGAGCGATATTTGTCGTCGTAATATATCGATTTTTCTTTGTCTTGCGGTTCGTCCTTTTCCCGGCACCAGCTCACCAAGAGGGAGGGGGTAAGCAGCGCTCTTCTGTCCGCGCCGCCGGTTTTGCCGAAGGGCGGGAAAAAATAACGCAGGCTTGCCTGGGGCATGCGGTAAACCAGAAGGGTCTCCTTGTCAAGAGTTGACATTTTGTGTTTATACATAGCCTGCAGGCTGCCTATGAGGCGGGCGGGGGCCTTTTCCGCGGCAGGCGCTTCCCCGAAGGTGAGAGAATAGTCGGTGACGTATTTTACCGTGTCGTTCACCTGCAGGGTCTTGTAGCGGGAGATATCCAGATAACCGTCAAAGCCGTGCTCTATTTCGGCGTTGAAGGAAAACCGGCTTTTTGTGCCGTATTTCAGAGCGGCGTATCCGTAGGTGTGGTAGCGGTCTATGAATACCGGAGAATACTTCAGGGTCAGCCCGTCGTCTTTGCCGTAGCCCGGCACCGGCAGGGCGACGAGGGGCTTTCTGCCGTCGGGGTCGTAATTGTAGCGGTAGCCCGGCAGACTGAGAAGCTTTTTGTCCCTGTATTTAAGAGAAATGTCCTTCAGGCTGATGCGGTAGCGTCCGTTGACGTTTTCCGCCTCCACCAGGCCCGCTCCCACCGAGATATGGGGGCGTTCTTTGTCGCTGCAGGTGAAAAAACGCACGTTTTCCGCTCTGAAACTCTCTTCCTTTTTGTAAAACAGGCTGTCGGCAAGCAGGGTGTAAAAATCGTAGCGCCCTTCCACGTGCCCCTTTGCGGCGATGTCGGCGGAGGTCCCCGAAATGGAGTCCGCTTCTATCACTGCGTCGCCCTGAGGCGCCCTGTAAACGCTGAGATATTCTTCCCCGGACGCCGGAAGAAAGGACGCCGCCAGGGCTATTGCAAACAAAATGACAAGGTTTTTCATACAGTTATTATATCAGCTGCGGGGGCAAAAAGTCAAGAAAAGCCTTATGGAAATAATGCGCCGGGTATGCTATAATTATTTTGTAAAATATATTTAAGGGGGATAAAAATGAAATTTACAGCCCTGCTTTTTATGCTCATACTGTCCTGCGCGGCCTTCGGAGCGGAGCCTGTCGCTTCGTGGACGCCCCAGGACGAAAGCAGTATCGCGCTGGGTACCGGAGGCGACTGCAAGGTACGGTTCGATACAGTGGAAGGAAAAGCCTGCGCGGTGGCAGAGGACAGCGGCGCCGGCTACAACTGCATGTATTTCATTATAGACCCCAGGGTCATGAGCAGGATCGGGCCCGAGGGGTCCTTCGTCATAGAATACTGCCTTACCCGGGGTTCCTTCATTCAGCTTGCCGCGCATTACAATTCCTCCAAAGAGGCTTACGCCAACGCAGGCTCTGCCCAGTATATGAAGGGCGGCTGGAACAGGGCAGTGGTGAATTACGACGATTTTGCGCCGGCAGGCAAAATGAATCTGGAAGCCAGTTTCCGCCTGAGCACCGCTCCCGGTCTGGCTGTGAGCCGCGTGGATATATACAACGAGAAACTGGAGCCCGAGAGCCAGGAAGACGCCCTGGACAATTATTTTGAAGCCATGAAATTCAACAACAAAAGGGATGCCGATACCCGTTACGTTTACGGCATAGGCGTATACGACCTCATAGACGTGAATACCGGCAAGCTTTTCAGGAAGCTGGGAGTCACCAGCGTGGAGAACTACCTGACCTGGCGTTCCGTGGAGAACGAAGGCAAGGACAAGTGGGACTGGTCCCTGTGGGACAAGAACCTGGATATCATCAAAAAGAGCGGCCTCAAGTGGTCGCCGGCCATCATGCACTCTCCGGCCTACACCATTCCCGACTGGTACGCCGAAAGCGATGAGTTCGTGCCCAATACCTGTCTGGAGCACAACACAGCCGGCAAGACCATAAGCCTTTGGACCCCGGGCTTTGACAAATGGACCGAAAGGTTCATAAAGGCCTTTGCGGAGCGCTACGGAGATTCGGGCATGATCGAATCCCTGATCCCCGGCATACAGGGGGACTTCGGCGAAGCCATCTACACCGTGAATGGCAACGACGTTATATACAACCTCATAGGCGGCCCCTACCACAATCATATAGGCTACTGGTGCAACGACCCCTACGCCCTTGCAGACTTTCAGGCCTTTGCAAAAGAGAAATACGGCGATACGGAAAAGCTCAACAAAACGTGGAGCACCGATTTCGCCGGCTTTGAAGACGTCCGCTTCCCGTTTTACAGCGAGGAGGAGATCAACGCCTATTACGGCAGGATGCAGACGGACCCTTCCTGCCGCAGGTATTATCTGGACTTCGTTTACTGGTACCGCAACTCCATGACTAAATGGGCGGACTGGTGGCTGGGGATGCTGCGGAAGTATTTCCCCGACACTCCCATCTATCTCTGCACCGGCGGCCATACTGACCCGCGCCTGGGAGCCAATTTTGCCGAGGAGTGCCGGGTCGCCGCCAAGAACAAGGCGGGAGTGCGCATCACCAACGAGAACTCCGACTACGTGGACAACTTCGTCCACACCCGCCAGGTGTCCTCCGCAGGGAAATACTACGGCGCCTATTACGGCTACGAGCCCGCAGGTCCCGAGGATGAAGTGGGCATAGTGGCCCGTATCTACAACTCCACGGCTTCCGGCTGCGACCATCTGCACGATTATCAGGGCAACGTCACCCAGACCGAGGAGCGCATCGCGCAGCAGCAGAAGCATATCGGATATCTTTTCAGCGGGGAGGCCGTGGTGCCCATCGCTCTCTGGTATCCCAATACCGACAGCGATATCCGCAACAACGGGGCGAATATATTTATGGAATATATAAAGCCCATCCGCGCGTATTTCGATTTTGACTATCTGGACGACAGTATGCCGGAGGCTCTGGACGAGTATAAGGTGCTGGTCATAACCGGCTGCTCCGTTATTGAGACGGAGCATGCAAAGAAGATAGCCGAATTTGCCCGCCGGGGCGGCAGAGTCGCGGTGGTGGGCGTGGACAAGTTTACCTCCGTGGAGGGCACGGGCGAGCCGGAAAAGCTGCTGTTCCCCAAATCCCGGGAGGGCGGAGCCTTCGGAAAGGGCTTCATTTACAGGCTTCCGGATTTCGAGGCTCTGGCGGCCAATATGCATACGGCTCTTAAGAAGCTGGGCTATCCCGCCTACAGCATGACGGACGATCTGGTTTACGTCACTATGCTGAAGGGCAACCGCTTCTTTATATACAACAAGGAAAAAGAAGCCAGAACCGTGACCGTGGAATACAAGGGAAAGACCTGGGAAATAGAGTGCGCCCCGGAGACCATAACCGACTACACTCTGGAAAAATAAAGCTTTTCATCAGGTGACAGGGCTGTGAGATACGTTTTTTTTCTGATGCTCGTTTTTCTGTCTGCCGCCGCTTTCGGCGCGGAGCCTGCGGCGGTCTGGCAGGCTTCGGGAGCCGGGAGCATCCGGCCCATGGAGGGGGGCGAATGCAAGGTCGCCCATACCAGGCTGGAAGGCAGGGACTGCGTCCTGGTGGAACCCTGGGGCGGGGCGGCGAACTATATGTATTTTTCCATCGACCCGGAGGCGAGGGGCAAGATCGGGCCCGCGGGGTCTTTGGTCATAGAATACCTGCTCACCGACGGCATGTTCGTGCAGCTCGCAACGGAGATCAATTCGGCCCGGGGCCCCTACGGCAGCGCCGGATCGGTGCGGTATCTGGGAGGCGGCTGGCACAGGGCCGTGGTGAACTACGAAGATTTCGCCCCGGCGGGCAAAATGAACCTGCAGTCGGATCTCCGGCTGACCACCCTGCCGGGCCTGGCGGTGAGCCGGGTGGAAATATACAACGAAAAAATACAAGAGGAGAATCAGGAAGACTTTCTTGACAAATTTTTTGAGGCTATGGATTTCAACAACAAAAGATCGGAAGACGCCTTTTACGTATTCGGCGTCGGAGTTTACAGCACCATCGACGTGGATACGGGCAAGCTTTTAAAGAAGCTGGGAGTCACCAGCGTGGAGAACTACGTCACCTGGCGTTCCGTGGAGAACGAAGGGCAGGGCAAGTGGGACTGGAGCCTGTGGGACAGGAACCTGGAGATCATCAGAAAGAGCGGCCTCAAGTGGTCGCCGGCCATCATGCATTCCCCCGCCTACACCATTCCCGACTGGTACGCGGAGGGCGACGAATTCGTGCCCAACGCCTGCCTGGAGCACGGGACGGCGGGCAAGACCATCAGCCTGTGGTCCCCCGGCTTTGACAAGTGGACCGAGAGGTTCATAAAGGCCTTTGCCGAGCGCTACCGGGATACGGGCATGATAGAATCCCTTATCCCCGGCATACAGGGGGATTTCGGCGAAGCCATCTATACGGTGCTGGGCAACAACGCGATCTATAATCTGATAGGCGGCCCTTACCACAACCATATAGGCTACTGGTGCAACGACCCCTACGCCCTTAAGAGCTTTCAGGCCTTTGCCAAAGACAAATACGGGGACGTGAAGGCCCTCAACGGCGCCTGGCGCACCTCCTTTGAGAGCTTTGAAGCCGTCCGGTTCCCGTTTTACGGCGAAGAGGAGATAAAGGCCCTGATGGCAAGGATGCCGGAAGACCCTTCCTGCCGCAGGTTTTATCTGGACTTCGTTTCCTGGTACCGGGGCTGTATGACCGAATGGGCGGACCGGTGTCTGGGGATACTGCGGAAGTATTTCCCCGATACTCCCATATACCTCTGCACCGGCGGGCATACCGATCCCCGCCTGGGAGCAAATTTTGCCGAAGAGTGCCGGGTGGCCGCCAAAAACAAAGCGGGGGTGCGCATCACCAACGAGAACTCCGACTACGCCAATAACTTCGTCCACACCCGCCAGGTGTCCTCCGCGGGGAAATACTACGGCGCCTGTTACGGCTACGAGCCCGCCGGCGCCGAAGATGAGGTCGGGATAGTGGCCCGCATCTACAACTCCACCGCTTCCGGCTGCGACCATCTCCACGATTATATGGGCAACGTCACTTCGTCGGACAGCCGCATAACACAGCAGCAGAAGCATATCGGATATCTGTTCAGGGGGGAGCCCGTGACTCCCGTGGCCCTCTGGTATCCCAATACCGACAGCGATATCCGGGAGAACGGAGCCAGCCTGTTCATGAGAGAGGCCATGAAGATAAGGGCGTATTTTGACTACGACTATCTGGACGACAGTATGCCGGAGGCTCTGGACCGTTACAGCATACTGGTTTTGGCCAACTGCTCGGTGATCGAAAAAGAGCACGCCGAAAAGATCGCCGCATTCGCGGAGAAGGGCGGCAAAGTGATAGTGGTGAACGCTCCGTCTCTCACCTCGGTGGAGGGCGCAGACGAGCCCGAAAAGCTGCTGTTCCCCGATTCTCCCAAGGGAGGAGCCTTCGGCAAGGGCTATATTTACCGGGTCGAAGACTACGCCGCAATGGCGGCCAGGGTCCATACGGCTCTTGTGAATCTGGGGTATCCCGCTTATGATATGACTGACGACCAGGTCTATGTGACCATGCTGGAAGGCAACAGATTTTTTGTCTACAACAAGGAAAAGGAACAAAAGACGGTGAAGGTGGAATACAAGGGCAGGGTCCACAGGATAGACTGCGCCCCGGAGACCATTACCGACTATACTCTGGAGAAATAGATCATGAAAAAAGCTTTGCTGGTATCGATCCTTATTATGCTTGCCGCTGCTCTTTGGGCCGGCGACGACCCCGTTGCATGGTGGTCTGCAAACGGCTCCTCCCGGGGGCTTGCGCCCGTCTTTTGGGCCGGCGACGGCGAATACCGGAATGCCGTCATGGGCGGCAGGGACGCCGTTATAGCGGCTTCCGGAAAGGACAGCTATATTTACTTCCGGCTGCAGGACGGCGTGCGTTCAAAAATACAGAAAAACGGCACTCTGGTAGCGGAATACTATTCCGCTTCCGGTATGCCTCTTGTGGTCCGGCTGAATATGACCAGCCCCGAAGAGGACTACGCTATACTGGGAGCGTTTCTGGCAAAACCGGACCGCTGGAATATGGCCGTATGCAAATACGAGGGTTTCGTGCCTTCGGGAGCCCAGAACGGCGGCGCCGATTTCCGGCTGTTCGTCACCGAGGGCTTCTGCGTGCGCAAGGTGGGGCTCTATAACGGCAGCCCCTCCGCAAAGGTCCTGAAGGAGCTGGCCAGGGACAACGTTCCGGCTCCGAAAGCGGCGGTGGATTATCCCGTGGGGATCGGCGTTTACGAGGTCCCTCCTCTGGCGGACGCGCAGATCTACAAAGAGCTGGGTATAACTGCCCTGGAAAACTACGTCACCTGGCGTTCCGTGGAGAACGGCGGCAAAGACAAGTGGGACTGGAGCAACTGGGACGCCACGGTAAAAGTATTGAAGGCCGCGGGCCTCAAGTGGGCCCCCGCCCTTATGGTGGCTCCCGCATATACTCTTCCCGACTGGTTTGCGGAGTCGGAGGAAATGGTGCCCAACGTCTGTCTTGAGCATGGCGAAGCGGGAAAGACCGTCAGCCTGTGGTGTCCCGGTTTCCCGAAATACGCGGAAAGGTTCATAAAGGAATTTGCCGCCCGTTACGGGAAGACAGGCATTCTGGAGGCAGTATACGCAGGGATTCAGGGGGACTTCGGCGAAGCAATATATACGGTGGAGGGCAACCAGGTGATTTACAACCTCTTCGGCAAATATCATAACCACCGGGGCTTTTGGTGCAACGACAAATACGCCCTGGCCTCCTTCATTGAGTTTGCCCGCAAAAAATACACGACTGTTGAAGCCCTGAACAAGGCCTGGCATACAGGCTTCGGGGATTTTGACAGCGTCAGGTTTCCATTTTACAGCGAGGAAGAGCAGACAGCCTTTATGGACAAAAAAGAGACGGACCCCACGGCGCGGCGGTATTATCTGGACTTTATATACTGGTACCGCAGCTGTATGACCGAATATGCCGACTGGTGGCTGGGAATGGCCAGAAAGTATCTGCCCGGCACCCGGGTGTTTCTGAAGACCGGGGGGCTTGCCGACCCGACTACGGGAGCAAGCTTTGCCGACCAGTGCAGGGTGGCTGCCAAAAACAAGGCCGGGGTGCGCATTACCAACGAGGCTTCCGATTACGGCCTTAATTTTGCCTATACCAATCTGGTGGGTTCCGCCTCCCGCTTTTACGGCTGCGAGTTCGGCTACGAGCCTGCCGGCCCGGAGGACGAAAACGGCATAGTTGCCCGCATATACAACTCCACCTGTTCGGGAGCGCAGCACCTGTTTGACTACAACAGCAACATCACGGAAACTCCCGAACGGATAGACGTTCAGCAGAGGCACCTGAAGTATCTCTTCAGGGGCGAGCCCATAGTGCCCATAGCCATGTTCTTTCCTAATACCTGGGCCGATATACACAGTTACAATAAGCGGCATCACATATACGAGTTTTCCGATTACGCGGC
>JAGDAG010000179.1 GCA_017959625.1 Abditibacteriota bacterium
ACACCTTGTCACGGCCGTCGCGCGTGAGCGGCACGCGGTCCCAGCTATACACGAAATCTTGGGGGAATTGGTCGATGGTATAGACCAGATAGCCATACCAGCCGTCGTTCATCATCTGGAACTGTCCCGTGAGCGGGGCGGGTCCGTTGCGGAGCGCGTACATCCGTCCGCCCATCTCCCGGCCCATCGTGTAGTCCTCCTCCCAGCAGGCGAAAGCCACCAAGCTGTCGGTACGCATCACCACCTCGGCGGTGAGGGGGTCCAGGCGGATCACCGGCGCCAGCATGTCCCTTGCCCCGGGGGCGGAGAAACGCCCCTCCCCCAGACGGGAACGCAGGGCCTCGTAGCTGTAAACGCCGCGGCGCCTGTCCTCCAGGGCCTGAGGGGTGACGCCTATGATGACGCCGAAATACCGGGCCTTGCCCTGCAGGGCGTCGTTGTACATGGCCAAAAGCTTCTCGTAGTTGTACTGCCGGGTGACGGAATGGGGTATCTTGTATATATTGACCAGCTCGTCTATCATGATCATCATGCCCGAATAGCCCGCCATCCGGAAGAACAGGGCGAATATCTTCAGGTAGTCGTACCAGTTGTCATCGGTGATGACTATGTTCACCCCCAGGGCCTCCCTGGCCTCGCTTTTCAGGGCAAACTCTCCCCGGAACCAGCGGACCACGTTGCTTCTGGTCTCGTCGTCTCCGTCCACGTAGGCCCGGTAATAGGCGGAAAGGAGCCGGGCAAACTCAAAGCCGTGGACCATCTCGCTCACCGAGGAGGTGACGGCAAATATCTTTTTCTCCACGGCGGCGGCAAAGGCCGGGTCCTCCGGCGAAAGCCCCGTCTCCTGCAGCGCTTCGTTCTGCGCCGCGCTTATCCATCGGTCCAGCACCAGAGTCAGGGCTCCTCCTTCGGGCCTGGTTTTGGTGGAAAGGTTGCCCATGAGCTCCCTGTAGGTGGCCAGCCCCTGCCCCTTTGTCCCCTGCAGGCGGCGTTCCGGGGACAGGTCGGCGTCCGCCACTATGAAGCCCCGGTCCATGACGTAGTTGCGTATGGTCTGCAGCAGAAAGCTCTTGCCGCTGCCGTAGCGCCCGGTTATGAACCGGAAGGAAGCGCCGCCCTCGGCTATGATGTCCACGTCCCGCAGCAGGGCTTCTATCTCGTTTTTCCGCCCCACGGCTACGTAGGGCAGGCCTATGCGGGGCACTACGCCTCCCTTCAGGGAATTGAGCACCGCCTGAGCGATGCGCCTGGGTATCTTTTTTTCTTCATCCATTAGTTGTTCCTCCGAGAAATTCTTTTACTTCTTCTATATATTCTTCGTCCAGGGTCAGCCTGCCGTCCTCGCACAGCACCGCCGAATCCCCTATGGCGTCCATCAGGGCCTCGTTGATGGCGTCCGCCGCCACCGAAGGCAGCAGATGCCCGGCCTTTATTATATCCGACGGATCCCGGCCCTCGGCCAGGGCCCGGAGCACCTGCATATAAGGCGGCCCGGCAGGTTCCGGGGCCGGCTCCCGGGGAGCCTCTGCCGCCGGAGGGGCTTCTGCCGACGGAGGGGCCTCTTCCGGCTGCTCCCGTTCTTCATCGGTGAGGAGCCTGTCCCGGGTCAGAGCGGCGTCCCTGCGGATACTGTCCAGGCCGGACAGGTCCACCTTTATGCTGTCTCTCGCCGCCCGCTTTTCTGCCAGCAGGTCTTCCCGCAGGACGGCGTCTATGCATTCCGCGGCCCAGTCGCCCTCGTGACCGGGTTTCAGATAACGCCCCGTTTTAAAATACCGGCGCAGGCGGAGATCCGTTTCCCGCAGAAGCCCCTTTAAGGCTGCCGTGTTA
The DNA here is from genome assembly GCA_017959625.1 of Abditibacteriota bacterium. Taxonomy (GTDB): domain Bacteria; phylum Armatimonadota; class UBA5829; order UBA5829; family UBA5829; genus RGIG7931. The sequence continues at coordinate 1,831 of JAGDAG010000179.1, forward strand.
AGATCCTTTAGATCATAGACCAACAGGTACCACATCCCCTTTTCCCGATAATAGCTCCTGACGGGGTCCAATACGTATTCCGCATAGGGATCGTTGACACAGACTTCCCTGCCGGAATGCGCGAAGCCGTAACTGACGACCCCCGACGAAGGCTTTTGCCGGCCCGCGAAGGGGTAATACACAGCGTTGTCAAAGGGGACGCGCCTTACGGGAGTCGGCTCGCCGAAGCAAAAACGAAAGGCGTCCTTGTCCCGGCAGGCAGTCCGCCATACCTGACAGAAAAGCCTTCTGCCCTTGCCGGGATATTCGGCCGCCGGGGACTGATCTAACTTTTTTCCGCCGAAGAAACAGAGAGCCTTGAAGAGTTCGTCGTCGGAGGCGTTCTCCGGTTCCTTCAGGACAGCAAGGCGGGCGTCGTTATCCAGCATTTCGGGATCGGCGGCCTTCAGGGCAAGCTCCCGGGGGAGGGAGTTTACCACAGCCATATCCAAAAGCCATCTTCTGACGTTGGCCCGCAGACTGCCGGAGCCGAAGCCGGCGTCGGAAAAGCCCTTCTCAAACTCCATGAGCCTGTGAAAACGCTCCTCCGGAGAGTCTCCCCCTACTCCGTTTATGAGCTCATATACGTATATATACGCCGCCGAAAGAGGTATGGACCCGAATTCGCCGCGGCGGACGGCGGCCCGCCAGGTGAAATAGCCCCTCTGCTGCTGCGGGGTGAGATCGTTGTAGGTGGGATAATAACAGGAAAAATTTCCCGTCCAGGGAACGTCGTCCTCGTAATCCGCCATATACACGGCCTGCCTGTAAAACACCGCTTCCCTTGACATATCGCAGCCCGGAGTGTAAAAAGCCATGCGGCGCATCTCCTTCAGGCGTTTGGGCATCGTGTTAGCCTTGGATATGGAAACGGCCCGGCCTTCCCGGGGGATAGGAACGTCTTTATACGCGCTGTCCCGGACGGTGAGAGGCTCCACGATAACGGCGGCGCCCCGGGCCTGTTTTCCCGTGACGGCCATATCGAAGAGGCGGAACACCACACGGTCCTCGGTCCACTTGCCGAAAGCCACGCCCACCCATTTGCCGGCGCGCATATACTTCGGCCCGGTGATATACGGACGGGAGTCACCGTCGGACATGAGCTCGCCGCAGCGTATCTCGCAGTATTCGGAAAAAACGCCGGTGCGGGGGTCGCGGCGGCGCAAAAGCACGGCGATCCATTGGGACGTGCGGGGATGGCACAGCACCGACAGGCCGGTAAGCCGGTCGCTCCTGCCGCGCTCGGGGATATGGTATTTTTCGGCGGCGTATGCCGTCAGGTCCGAAAGCGTCACAGCCGCCTCCTTTTGCAAAAGTTTTATATACTATTATTATATATTATTATCAACGTGAAGTCAAGCGGAAAAACGCGCAATCGCCCCACGGCGTCATCCCGGCGCAAACGCGCCACAGCACTCCGCGTCATCCCGCCGACTTCGCAATACGATCGGCGCGAAGCAAAGCCCACGGCGTCATCTCGGCGGAAAATGTATACCGATGAAACGCGAATGCGTTTCAGGCATTTTCCGGTAAGAGACCTTCGGGGGCACCATCTGCCTTTTTCATTATAAGCCGACTGTGTCGGCGC
>JAGDAG010000180.1 GCA_017959625.1 Abditibacteriota bacterium
AATAAAGAAAGTGGTGGGGCTTATAAGGGGCCAGGTGATCGCCCAGAATTTATGCCAGCCTCCCGCTCCGTCAAGCTCCGCCGCTTCGTAAAGATTGGCGGAGACCCCCTGAAGGGCCGCCAGATACAGTATCATGCTGGTTCCGCCCAGGCCGCCCCACAGGCCCATTATGATGAGGGAGGGCTTGGACCATTCCGAGGTGCCCAGCCAGTCGGGAGGCACCATGAAGAAGCCCTGGATCTCGTGGGAGAGCACGCCGAACTTTGCCGCTATGAAGGCCACCACCGCAAAGCCCAGCACAAAGCAGCACACTGTGTAGGGCAGGCCTTCGAATTCTATGTTCAGCTTGCCGATGGCCCACTTTATAAAGGAGAGCACCGCCAGGAAATAGGCCATGATGAATATCCAGAAAAGCAGCATTATGAAAATGTTGAACAGCAGTCCCACCCAGGGATATGCGGGATTGTAGATCTTCATGCCGGCGTTCCTGAGAAACATGTTTATGATACCGGTCTCGTTGTTGTACATGTATTTCCACAGTATCAGCAGCGCAACGCCTCCCGATACGGAGGGCAGGAAATAAACCGTTCTGAAAAAGGTGATGCCCACAAGCTTCTGGTTCATGACCAGGGCGCACAGAAGCGAAGCGGCGATGCCCAGCGGGATGCCTATCAGCAGATATACCGTGTTATACAGATACTGCCAGAAAAAGGGGTCGTTGGCCACGCGCCTGGTCCCTTCGGTATGGAAGCCCAGGAGCAGACGGAAGTTTTCGATGCCTATCCACGCCGGTTTTCCGAAAATGTTCCAGTCGGTAAACGCCATGAACAGCGATACGACCACCGGTATCAGCGTGAAAGACAAAAAACCGATAAGGTTCGGCGCCAGGAAGCCCCAGGCCGCGATCACTTCGGATTTGTTGTATTTTTCTCTTGCCATTTTTTGGTCCTTATTTAACAAAGTTGGGGTTGTTCATGTTTCTGTCGATGATCTTGTTCACTCTTTCGGCTATCTTGTCGCAGGCCGTGTCCATATCCTGCTGTCCCAGCCAGACCTTGCCCACCTCCAGGCTCCAGATCTGATTGAAATCGGTACTGGATATGTATAAAGATCTTTCCTGGGGCTTTGCGCCCTTGAGATCGTCCAGAACGTTCTGGTTTTCCGTTTCCTTGGGGTAATCCGGATTGAAAAGAAAGTTTTGTATGATCTCGGGAGTATTCATGGAAGGCACACCGTCGCCGTAATCCGCCACCAGATTCTGGTTTGCCAGGCCGGTAAGATGCACTATGAACTGTATCGCCTGGTCCCTGTTCCTGGAGGTCTTGGGGATACAGTAGGACTTCGAGAGAAGAAGATTGTTGGGACAGGGAGCCTTTGGAAAATGGGCTATGCCGAAATCCAGGTTCTTATAGTTCTGCCTGAAGGCTGTCACCATATAACGCCCCGTTATCAGCATGGCCACCTTGCCTTTGGCAAAAAGCAGCTGTTCTCCTCCCCAGCCTCCCGAGGAATCCAGGCTGGCCGCTTCGGAAGCGGAAGGTATCACTTTGGCCTTCATGCGCAGGGTCTCCCAGTAGCGCATCCCCATTTTGGCTTTTTCGCTGTTTATCACGCATCTTTTGCCGTCTTCGGAGTAAACGCTCCCGCCGAACATCCATGCAAAAATGTAAGGCGTCTCCATAACGTAGAGGCCTTTTTGTATGGAGATCTTTCTTCCGTTGACTTCTTTGTAAAGGGTGAGTTTTTTGGCGGCCTCGAACATATCGTCCCAGGTCCAGTCTGCCGTGGGGTAAGGCACGCCGCATTCGTCGAACACCGTCTTGTTGTAAAAGAGGTTCAGGGAACACACGTTTTCGGGGATCCCTACCAGCTTTTCCCTGCCGGTGTCGTTTCCGTTTTCGTCTTTTTCACTGCAATACATATATTCGTGGAGCTCGGGATAAAATTTTTCCACGGGTATATTGTACTGCTTTATATACGGGGTGAGATCCAGCAGCAGATCGTATTTGAAAAAGGTATAAAGGCTTTCCGCATCATAGGCAGCCATAACGTCGGGAGGAACGTCTCCCGCCAGCTGTGTCAGAAGCCTCTGAAGGCCGGAATCGATATCGTTGGTCACTTCGATGCCGGGATGGGATTTTTCGAAAAGAGATATGGTTTCTTCCCTTATGGGGCTGGGATCGACTACCCAGCGGATGGTGGTGATGCCCTTCTTTACCGGATGTATGGTGGCGGAAAGATATATCCCCAGGCCGATGACGATCACCGCCAGGAGGCATATCCCCGTTGTGGACATCACTTGTTTGATGGATTCTTTCATTGTCGGATCCTTTAGGTTTTTATCTTTCTATTTTAATTATAAATGAAAACCGAGCTTTTGTAAACACAAAAAACAGCGGCGTATATTTTTTAGTTATCCACAGGTTGTCAACAACTGTGAATAAAATATATTGCAGTGCGCCCTATATTAATAAAATATTATATTTATATAATCTCTATATGGGCTTTGCCGCCAACAAGATTCTGCAGGCTGTTTATGAATTCCCTGTTGTCCGTATCCACGCATACGGGAGTTGTGATCCGCTGAAGCTTGGCTATGTGGTCCAGCTCTATCACCATCCTGTCTTTGCCGGGATATGCGTCGGCCAGAAGCTTGACGCCGCTGAAATTGATCTCGTCGTCCTTGCTGAGACGGATGATCAGCCTGCCGCCGGCGCCTTCGGGAGAAGCGGCGTCTCCCAGAAGCCTTATCCCCTCGCCTATAAGATCCAGATCCTTCTTTTCAGCCTTCCCTTCGGCGGCCTGGTCTTCCTCGCTGTCTCCGGAGTTTTCCGCTTTGCGTATCCTGACGGTCACCGCCGCTATTTTGTCCTGTTGGAGCAGCTCCTTCAGTTCTTCGTATTTCTGGTTGAAGAACACTATTTCCCGGGTGCCGTAAAGATCCTCCAGCTGTATTTTGGCAAACTGCTGGTTTTTTCTGCTGGTCCTTACGTCCACGCTGCTTATTATGCCCGCCACGGTGCACTTTGAATTGTCGGCGAGTTCGCCGCAGCTGTAGGTGTTTGCGTCGGAATTTGACGCAAGCAGGCTTTTTTTGCTTTCCAGGGGATGCCCGGAAAAATAGATCCCGGCCAGTTCCTTTTCAAACTCCAGCACCGCTTCCTTCCGGAAATCCCTGCAGCTTTTGTATTGCTCCAGATCGGGCCTTCCGGAAATGTCTATATCATCGAAAGCGTCAAACAGGCCGGTCTCGCGGGAAGACGAGCCGGCGGCGTTTTTTGCCGCATAATCCAGGATCTCGGGGACCGCCGTGAGCAGCCCCTGTCTGTTGGGGAAGATGCTGTCGAAGCAGCCCAGCTTTATGAGTATCTCCCAAAGGCTTTTGCCCGCCTGCTGCAGCCCCGCGGTCCTTTCCGCCAGTTCCACGGGGTCGGAGAAGGGGCCGTTTTTCTCCCGTTCGTCCGTCATGGCGTCCACTATGCCCTGGCCTATGCCCTTTATGGCTCCCAGGCCGAAGCGTATGGCGGCTTTTCCCTCGTCGTCCTTTTCCACCGTAAAGTTGCAGAAAGAACTGTTTATATCGGGGGGCAGAAGCTTTATGCCGAAGCTTTTCAGGTCTCTGATATAATTTGCAAGCTTGGCCGTATTGTCCTTGTTTGCCGAGAGCAGCGCAGCATAATATTCTGCGGGATAATTTGCCTTCATATAGGCGGTCTGATAAGCAAGGTGGGCGTAGCACACCGCGTGGGCCTTGTTGAAGGCGTAGCCCGCAAAGGGCTCTATCTGTTCGAAGATATCTGTCGCCGTTTTTTCGTTTATGTCGTTTTCCAGGGCGCCTTTTATGAAATCCGACTTCATTTCGTCCATTATCTGCTTTTTCTTTTTGGACATGGCCTTGCGCAGTATGTCAGCCTTGCCCAGAGAGAAGCCCCCTACGGCCTGGGCGATCTTCAGGACCTGCTCCTGGTAGCAGATGACTCCGTAGGTCTCCTTCAGGATGGGCTCCAGCACCGGATGGGTGTAGGTAATGGGGGCCGCGCCGAATTTGGATTTGATGAATTTCGGGATATACGCCATGGGGCCCGGGCGGAACAGGGCGACTATAGCCGCCAGCTCCCGCACGGAGTTGGGCTTGAGTTCCACCACGTTTTTCGTCATTCCCGGAGATTCCAGCTGGAACACGCCGTTGGTCTCTCCCCTGCCCAGCATGTCAAAGGTCTTTTTGTCGTCAAGGGGTATCTTCAGCCTGTCCGTTTCTATGCCCCGGGTCTTCTTCACGTTCTCCACGGCGTCGGCCAGGATAGTCAGGTTCCCCAGCCCCAGAAAGTCCATTTTCAGGAGCCCCACCCTTTCTATGCCCGTTTTCGGCAGCTGGGCGACCCTTTCGGCCTTTTCGGTGACTTCTATGGGGACAAGGTCGTCCAGAGGACGGGCCGAGATAAGCACTCCCGCGGCGTGGATGCCCCTTGCCCTGTTGACGCCTTCCAGCTTCCGGGCGGTATCGATAAGGGTTTTGACTTCGGGTTCTTTTTCATAGGCGTTCTTCAGCTCTTCCACCGTCTCCAGAGCGTCTTTTATGGTGGCTTTCGGCCCCGGATCGACCATGTCGGATATCCGCTTCACATCCTTGAGTTCCATGCCCAGCACCCTGCCGCAGTCCGTGATGGAGCCTCTGGCCTTCATCTGGCTGAAGGTGGATATCTGAGACACACACTCTCTGCCGTATTTTTCCGAAACGTAGTTTATGAGCTCGTCCCGGCGGTTGTCCTGTATGTCCAGATCGATATCGGGCATCTCCACCCTTTCCGGGTTCAGGAACCTCTCAAAGGTGAGGCCGTATTCTATGGGGTCCACGTCGGTGATCCCCAGCCCGTAGCCAACGAGAGACGAGGCTGCGGAGCCCCTCACTCCCACGTAAATGCCGCTGCGGCGGGCAAAATCGGTGAAGTCCCGCACAATAAGCATATACAAAGGAAAGCCGCAGTCGTTTATGGTTTTCGCCTCGTATTTCAGCCGGGCAGTGTATTCTGCCGGAAGGGCTTCGGTCTTCAGCCTTTCTTTCAGGCCCTTCTCCGCTTCGGTGATCATATACTCCTCGGGGCTTATGCCGGCGGGGACTCCCGGGTCGGGCAGCTGCGAACGGTTGAACCCGAGTTTCACGTTGCATTTTTCGGCTATTTCCAGAGTGTTTGCGCACAGGTCGGGCCTGTCGGGAAACAGGGAAAGCATCTCGTCGCCGGATTTGATGTAGTATTTTTCCGGCTCGTACTGCATACGGTCCGGGTCGGATTTCATTTTTTTGGTTTGAATGCAGAGAAGAGTGTCGTGGGCGTCGCTGTCTTCCTTAAGGGTGTAATGGCTGTCGTTGGTGCAGACCGCTTTCAGCCCCATCTCGTCGGCAAGCTCCAGAAGAGCCTTTGCTACCTGTTTTTCTTCGGGGATGCCGTGA
>JAGDAG010000181.1 GCA_017959625.1 Abditibacteriota bacterium
CTTTGGAAGAGTCTCCGCAGAAGCTCCAGGCCCTGGAGATACCGGCGATCCTGTTCCCCTTTCCCTCGTTGTTGGTCCATATCAGGGCATTGCAGCGGCATCGGCTATTCACACCAACTGAGTTTCCTGTATAGAGCGCGATACTCTTAGTATAAAAATCGACGTTCTTTGACACGTCCCCGGGACTGAGGGTCAGCCTCCAGTGTTCGATGCACCCGTCCCGATAGGTGAGCCTTATTACATCATCGGTCAGCATTTCCGCCTCGACCGGAACAAGGTCCGAGTTTGATCCTCCGCCGGCCGTTTGGCGAAACGCGGCCGGGACCACCGAACGGCGGACAAGGGTCTTGCCGCTCATCTTTTCCGGAGTTACGGTATCCACGACTATCTGTTCGTCACGAATACCCCGAATATCCTGCTTAAAAAACGGGATAATGGCAACTACCCGTATTCCGTCAGCAGTTTCATTCACAGTATGTATTTTGTCTCTTTCGGCAAATACTTCATTTTTGACACCTATGTCCTGAACGGAACCTTCAGGATATTTGACAGGCAGCGACGTCCAGTCGTATTTGCCGGCCTTGCCGGTAAAAAACGGCGCATTCAATGCGACATAACTTCCCGGACCTGCGTTTCCGGCGAGTTTTCTCTCGACCACGAGAGCGTCGGTATATTCATATATCCTTACGTCATATATACCGTTTGCATCCCTGTATCCGGCATACTTCTCGGGAATAGCCGTATACCTTGCGCCTTTCACCGCATAGCAGGGAGGTTCGGGAGCGTCTCTCTCAATCCTAAGGGTCTGTCCGCAGAATACGGCGGAAGCCGAAAGCAGGGACAGGATCCATGCAACTAACAGGATTTTTTTCATAGTATCTTCTCCTTTTGCGCTATATCGCGCACAAGTCCGGGCGGTATTGAAGCCTGATATAGGCGCCATCGTTTTATATATCACCCATGTATAGTATATCAAAAAAAAATAAAACGTCAACAACACAAAAAAGCTTTCCGTTTAAAAAAACGGAAAGCCTTATTCGCCGCGTTCAAAGGTCACAGCTCCGCCGGCTGCATGTCACCCAGGCTGCTCCCCTGCTTCACGTCGCAGATGAGAGGCACCAGCAGGCCGTAAGCCGATTCCATCTCTTTTTTTACGATGGCCGCCGTCTCCTTCCATTTCTGATACGGCGCCTCCACTACAAGCTCGTCGTGTATCTGCAAAAGCAGCTTTGAATCCGTGTTTTTAAGGCTTTTTTCCAGGTTTATCATGGCTTTCTTGATGATATCTGCCGCCGAGCCCTGAAAAGGCATGTTCACCGCGGCCCGCTCTGCCGCCAGCCTTGTCTGCCGGTTTTTGCTGTTTATTTCCGGCACGTAACGGCGCCGGCCCATAATGGTTTTCACGTAACCTGTTTCCGCGGCGTCTGCGAGTATCTTTTCGGTGGTTTTCTTCACCAGCGGGAACCTGGCAAAATACTTTTCCGTGATCTCCTTCGCTTCCTTCACGGAGCAGCCCAACTGCCCCGCAAGGGTGAACTCTGCCATTCCGTACAGGATGGCGAAATTCAGGGTCTTGGCCCGCCGCCTCATATCGGGCGTCACCTCGCTGCGTTCCACGCCGAAAAGCCCTGCCGCCGCTTCCGTATGGAAGTCCCGCCCTTCCCTGAAGGCTTCTATGAGCCACGGGTCCCGGGTTATATGGGCAAGGAGCCTGAACTCCACCTGGCTGTAATCCGCAGAGATCAGAGTGAAGCCTTCGGCAGCCACGAAGGCCCGGCGTATCTGCCTGCCTGTTTCGGTTTTCACGGGTATGTTCTGAAGGTTGGGCCTCGATGACGAAAGCCTGCCGGTAGAGGTGACTGTCTGATTGAAATTGGTGTGTATCCGGCCGGTCTTCGGGTCCACCAGCCCCGCCAGGGCGTCGGCATAGGTGCTTTTGAGCTTTGCAAGCTCTCTGTATCTCAAAACCTCTCCGCAGACCGGGTATTCCGATACCAGCTGCGAAAGGATCTCTTCGCCCGTTGAACGGGCGGAGCCTTTTTTGGGATACGGTATCTGCATATGCCCGAACAGCACTTCCCCCAGCTGCTTGGGGCTGGAGATATTGAACACTTCCCCTGCCGCCGCGTAGATTTTCCGGGATATCTCCTCCAGGTCTTTTTCAAAGCCGGCGCTCATGGCGTTCAGCGCCTTCCTGTCGGCCTCGATGCCCCGGAGCTCCATATCCCCCAGAACGAAGGCCAGGGGAAGCTCCAGCTCTTCGTAAAGCCGCTTTGTATCGGGGTCCAGTTCCCCGTAAAGCTTTTCCGAGAGGGCGCGCACCACAAAAGCGTTGCTTGCTGCCTGCGCGCCGTACTCCTCCTTCCACATTTCGGCGGGAGAAAGAGCGGAGATCGTGCTGTCCCTGAGATAAGCGATAAGGGAAAGGTCCATATCTGCGCCCCGCAGGCAGATCTTCTCGGCAAGGAGCTGTTTATACAGGGCCTTCGCCGAATAGACCGTTTTTTTGATATCCGGATCCTCCAGTATATGCTTCAGCTCCCCTATCTCCGCCATAAAGGGCTGATCGAATACTATAAGCCCCAGGTCCAGCCCCCGGGACACCGGGAGCTGCCACAGTCTGCCCCCCGCATATATGGAAATATTTCTGAGCTCGTCATCGGCGTAAAGGGCGATGCGGTCCGACGCTTCCAGGGTATCCTTCAGCCTTTTGAACTCTGTCTCGCTGTCCACCGCCACCGCCGCCGGGATCTCCGGAGCCCCGGAGACGGGCATCAGCTCCTCCGGAGAAACAGCATGTATGGTCCTTAAGAGGCTGCGGAACTCGTATTTTTTGAAGAGCTCCAGAAGATATGGGTAGTCCGGACCTTTATATTCACGCTTCAGTATGTCCGGATCGAGAGGGACCTCTGTGTTTATCTCCGCAAGGCTGCGGGAAAGATATGCCTTGTCCCTGTTTTCAATAAGGCTGTCTTTGAGCTTTCCCTTCTTCAGAAGGTCGATATTCTCGTAAAGGCCGGCTATGGACCCGTAATCGCATATCAGCTTTGCGGCAGTCTTGTCCCCTACTCCCGGAACGCCGGGTATATTGTCGGAGGAATCGCCTTTAAGGCCCTTGAAATCCACCACCTGGCCGGCTCCGATGCCGTAGCGTTCTTTTATGCGCTCTTCGTCATAGACCGCCATATCCGAAACGCCCTTCACCGTGTGATAGACCTTCACCTGTCCGTTCACCAGCTGAAGAGTGTCCAGGTCGCCGGAATAGATGTGGGTCTCCATTCCCGAAGCCGCGCCCATAACGGAAAGGGTGCCTATTATATCGTCGCCTTCATAGCCCTCCAGCTCGGACACGGTGATGCCGAAGGCCCTCAGTATATCCCTTGCCGGCTGCATCTGCATCACCAGCGCGTCTTCGGGAGGCTTCCGCTGGGCCTTATACTCCGGGTAGGCTTTATGCCGGAAAGTGGGAGCGGGAGTGTCGAAAGCCGCCACTATGACGTCGGGAGCGTCCTTTTCAAGGATGCTTGTCACCATATTGCAAAGCCCGTAAAGGGCGTTTGTGGGAAAGCCGTCCTTCGTCGAGAGTTCCCGGGTGGCAAAATACGAACGGTAAAGCAAAGAATTTCCGTCTAAAAGCAACAGTTTTTTCATTATCTTCTTGTTGTTCCTGCTTCGTTTGCCAGCATATCCAGCGCGTTTCTCAGGACGCGTTTTTCCATGTCGGGCCCCACGGAGCCGAACAGGCTCTGATATATATTGTTTTTGCCGTCCGCTGCGACGGCCTCCGGGCTGTCTCCAAGCCCTGCGGCTTTTCCGATCGCAGCCAGGCAGCTGTTGTAGGAACCCGTTTCGTCCACCAGCCCCGCGGCCTTGGCCTGGACCCCGCTGTAGACCCTGCCTTCCGCCAGCTGCCGCACCCGGGCTTCGCCGAGCCTGCGGCCGGCGGCGACCTCCGATATGAACACTTCATAGGTCGTGTCGATCATTTTCTGAAGGATAGCCTTTTCTTCCTCCGACATGGCGCGGTCCATGGAGCCGATATCCTTGTATTTGCCCGCCTTCACAGTCTGGGGAGCCACTCCCAGCATCTTCATGAGCCCGGAAGCGTCATAGCCGTGCATGATCACGCCGATGGAGCCTGTTATGGTGGTCCTGTAAGCGTATATCTTGTCGCATTTGGCCGCCACCCAGTAAGCGGCGCTGGCAGCGGTGTCTTCCATGCTGGCGTATACGGGTTTATGCTGCGCTTTTGCATAATCGACGGCTTCGCTGATCTCTTCGGCCGCAACGGGCGTGCCCCCGGGGCTGTTGATACTGAGTATTATCCCCTTCACGGACGGATCGTCGGCCGCCTTGCGGATATTCTCCGCCACCGTCCCGCTGAAGGAACCGTCGCTGAAACCGAATAAACTGTCGGAAGCAAAGCCGGTAAGCATGACGCCGCTGATATGCACCACGGCTATATGCCCGCCGGCCGGCTTATCGGAGCCCCGCAGCCCGCCTGTCACAGCCGCCGCAACGATGAGTATCACGGCGATAAAGGCCGCTATCTGAAACAGTGTATTCTTCCAGAAGGGAGGCTTTGCCGCAGGAGGCGGACAGATTTCCGTATTGCTGTTTGTTTGTTCTTCCATTTTTCTCTCCAAAAGCTGTCATATAAAATAATAGTGGCAAAGCAGGGTTTGCCACTACAAATAACTTTTTGCGCTACTGGATCCCGAATTTCGGGGTCTGGTAGGAGTATAAACCGTGGACCGAGCCTTCCGCCTGGGCGGCGGCAGTCCTGTGTTCGAAGCGGAGCCTGTCGGACATAAGCGCCTCGTGAAGAGCGGTGACGGACGGGCAGCCCATATCCTGAAAGCTCTGGGAGAGCCCCTTCATCAGATACGGCACGTAGTCCACCAGGGAACCTCTGTCAAGCACCGTTCCGGAGACCCCCTGGGGAACGGTCACCTTGGCCGCTTCGTCGTCCAGATATCTTTTGCTTCCGCCCTTGAGCATGGCCTCTACGGAAGCCATCCCCCTGTAGCGTTTCACACGCATGCCGTTTTCATAGAAGTATTCACCCGGCGCCTCGTTGGTCCCGGCGATAAGATAGCCTACCATAACGCAGGAAGCGCCTACCGAAAGGGCCTTGGCCATATGGCCTATCCCCTGGATGCCTCCGTCGGCTATCACCGGCACACCGTATTCCTTGCCCACCATGGCGCAGTTGTAGACCGCGGTGGCCTGGGGCCTTCCCACGGACATCATATTCTGGGTGATGCAGATAGAGCCCGGGCCCATACCCACTCTCAGGGAATCGGCTCCCGCCCGGATAAGGGCCAGAGACTGTTCCCGGGTGACCACGTTCCCCGCGATAACGTCCAGCGAGGGATAGTTTTCTTTGATATGCTTTATCATATCTATCTGAAAAGAAGAATATCCCTGGGCGGAATCGATAAGGATTATATCCGCTCCGGCTTCGAAGAGCGCCTCTACCCGTTCTCTGTCCTCGGGCTTCGTGGAAACGGCGGCGCCCACCAGCAGCTGCTTTCCCGCGCTCTTGGAGGCGTAGGGGAATTCCTTGTTCTTAAGGAGGTCCGTCCTGCTCAAAAGGGCCACAAGCTCATCATTATCGTTGACTACGGGCAGTTTTCCTTTTTTTGACGCCTTGAGTATTTTGTTCGCTTCCTTGAGGGTCACGCCTTTTTTCGCCACCACCAGATCCTTGCGGGGAGTCATGACCTCGTGGAGGGGCCTGGACATATCCTTCTCAAAATCCACGTCCCTGCTGGTAACGATACCCAGAAGGCGGCTCTTCATGGTGCCGTCTTCGGTTATGGGGATACCCGAAAAACCGTTGCTTTCGCGTATATCATGGATATCCTTAACGGTGTGATTCGGAGAAAGAACGCAGGGCTTGAGTATAAAACCGTTTTCAAACGTCTTTACCCTTCTTACATGCTTGACCTGCTCCTCGATGGTATTGTTGTAATGGATGATGCCGAGCCCGCCCAGAAGCGCCATGTAAACCGCCATTTTCCATTCGGTGACGGTATCCATGGGGGACGATATCATAGGACGTTTCAGTTTGATATTTCTGGTTACATAGGTTTCAAAATTGACGTCCGCAGCCTGAAAATCTATATACCCGGGAAGCACGATAAAATCGTCGTAGGTGAGGCCTTTTCCCGCATTGAATAACTCGGCAGCCGACAATCCGTCTTTTGTGATATCCATTTGATCCTCCGTAAATCTCAATCAGAACCTGTTAAGCGATCGCTGCAAGCAGCTGTTATTATTTATTTTACTACAAATCGCCGAAAAAATAAAGCGGCGCGTCAGGCGCCCGGCGCCCTGTCCCGGCGGCAGATCCCGTAAAGCCTGCAAAAGGCCCCCTCGAGGGAAAGCTGCGCGTTGACATTGGTCCGGAGCCTTTCTTCTTCTTCCAGTATCTCTTCTATCATTTTCGTCACGGTGGATACCTTTTTGAAGGCTCCGGCCTGTTTTGAAAGCAAAGGCTTTCTGTCTGTATTGACCAGCCGGTCTTCCGGCCCGTTCGTTTTGATGAGCAGGATATCCCTGAGCCACAGTGAGACCAGTTCCAGGAAGGCGGTGATGCTTTCCTGGGAAGTCATTTCCGGATAAAAAGGCGACGGAAGGAAGCCCGACGGGCCTGCCTGGATCTCTTCGCTGCTTTTTTTGACCGCGGAATCGTCCTTCACCACGTAGCCTTTCACGCTGCTTTGTTTCACAGCCTCCTCTTTTTCCGGAGGGTTGAAATCAAGGCCTGCGGCCCGGGCGGCAAGGGACAGCAGAGTGTAGTTGTCCCGCATTGCCCCGAAGATGAGATCGGCGGCAATATCCCTTGCTTCCTCCGCGCAGGGAGCGTCCAGAAGCATTTCCGCTTTGCCTATGGAGCCGCCGGAAGCCCTTGCCGCAAAAGGGATACGGGCGTCGCCCGGGTATTTTTGCCCCAGGAAGCTCTCCACCGTTCCCGTATCAAGGGGCTGAAAACGAAGGCTGAAAGAACGGGAGCGTATAGTGGGGAGTATCCTGCCGGGATTGTTATAAATGATGATCGTGATAAGATACTCCGGCGAATCCTCGATGGTTTTCAGGATACTGTTGGAGGCCTCTTCGTTAAGGGAGTCGCCGTCCTGAATGATATTGATCTTGTATCTGCCCCCCGCGGGAGCATAAGAAGCAAGCTCCGTGAGCTGGCGCATCTGGTCTATGGTAGTATTCTGTTTTTTTCTGAACCAGTAAAAAATATCGAGATTCGTCCCTGCGGAAAGGCAGCGGCAGGAGTGGCACTCGCCGCAGGCGCCGTTTTCTCCGGGAGACTGGCACAGGCAGGCGGCGGCATACGCCGAAGCGCAGGTCAGCTTCCCCACGCCCTCCGGCCCCGAGAAGACCATGGCATTCGGTTTGCTGTCCGAATGCGCGAGCTTCAGCAGGTTTTGTTTTATGCGGGAATGCCCCGCTATGCCTTCAAACGAAAACTCAGGCTTTTTCAAACTGCTCAACATTTACCACGAACATCACCGCGCCGCCCACACGGACACGGACGGGAGCCATAACGCTTGCGGCGCCGCCCATAAGGTCCATAGGAGGCTGGGTCATGATCTGTTCCCTGGAAGAGCTGGCGGATTTGATGACCTCAAGGATGTTGTCAACCTGATCGTCCTCCGCGCCGATAAGAAGAGTCGATTTCCCTTCCCGCAAAAAGCCGCCGGTGGAAGCCACCACCGTGAACCGCCAGTTGTTTTCAAGGAGCAGGTCGCAGATATCCTGCCTGTCTCTTTCATGAACGATAGCAATAATCAGTTTCATTTTTTTTCTCCTGTGCCCAAGGCATAAAGTTTGTCCGTTACTATATCCAGCTTGACTTCCAAAGGAAGCCCGGCGTCTATGATCACGATCCTTTCCGGCTCTTCCTCCGCCAGTTCCAGGAAACCCCGCCGCACTCTTTCCAGAAAGGCCGTATCTTCCGTAAAACGGTCGGGCTCGGCAAATCTTTTTGCCGCCTCGTCAACCGTTATGTCCAGCAAAAAGGTCACGTCCGGCGCCAGGCTCCGGAGGGCGGTCCTGCAAAGCCGCTCCACGAAGGCCCTGTCATACCCCTTTCCGTAACACTGATACGCAAGGATACTGTGGTAGAACCTGTCGCTTATGACGGTTTTTCCGTCCCTGAGGGCGGGAAGGATCCTGTTCACCGTATTGACGCACTGCGACGCGAGGAACAAAAACACCTCTGCGTCGGCCGGCAGGTCGCACCCGGGCTCCAGTATGAGCTTCCGTATCTCTTCGCCCGCAGGGCAGCCCCCCGGCTCTCTTGTCAGTATGCAGTCTGCGCCTTCGGCTTTCAGCTTTTCATACAGCCTGCCCGCCAGGGTGGTCTTGCCGGACCCGTCTATTCCCTCGAAGCTAACAAACATTTTCAGTTCCTCGAAAATATCCTCAGGCGCCTGTAGCTGTCGCTGCCTATGGTTTCGGAAGCGACGCCGTTCTTTGCCGCCAGCCTGTGCTGCAGCCTGCGGATATACGGGCTTCTGGGAGTCAGTTCCTCCGGAGCGCCGCTTTCCCGGCAGCGGACTATAGCCTGCATCACCTCTTCCAGGGCCTCATCCTCGCCGGCAGTATCTTCAAAGCTGAAGATCACCCTGAGTATCCCGCTGATCTGAGTGTTCGTATTGCTTTTTATGCTGTAAACAGGGATATCCTGAAGCCTGAGTTCCCTGATAACGCTGTTATCCTGTTTTGCTTCAAAGTTCTTCAGCGTGACAGCGCAGGAAGCATCGGAATAATTGCCGACTATCCTTGCGGGAACAGCCAGTTCTTCTATGGCCCTCTCCAGCTTATTGCGGCTGATGCCGTAGGGAAAAATGTTTACTACTCCGCCGGATGCGGGAACAGCGGGCGCGTTTTGCCGGGGCTCCGGACCGCCGCCGGTCTTCCTGATGCCGCCGCCCTGGCGCACGCGGATCTCCGCCCGGGGGATCACCCCCCTCAGCTGCTTATCCACTGCCGCCGCAACGTCGCGGTAGATGGAAAGCCGGTTTTTGTCGGAAAGCTCTATGACCACGTCAAAGGTCGGCTGGCTCATACGCTCCTGGACGGATTTCTGCGTCCCCCGCCGTTCGGCCTCGTCATCGGAAAGAGTGACTGTCTGGATGCCTCCCACAAGATCGTTGAGCATGGGGTTCATTATAATATTTTCCAGAGTCCTGCCGTGGGCCGTGGCTACCAGCATCACGCCCCGTTCGGCTATGGTCCTCGCCGCAAACGCCTCGGCCTGGGTGGATATCTCGTCGATGATCACCACCTCGGGCATATGGTTTTCCACAGCCTCTATCATGACCTCTTCCTGGCGCGAAGGCGAAGGGACCTGCATACGGCGGGCGTAACCGATGGCCTCATGGGGGATATCGCCGTCTCCCGCGATCTCGTTCGAGGTATCCACGACTATGACTCTTTTATCGAATTCGTCCGACAGGATCCTTGCTATCTCTCTGAGCTTGGTGGTTTTGCCCACCCCCGGTTTCCCCAGCATCAGTATGGACCTGCCGTCCTCGATGATATCCCGGATGATATTCACGGTGCCGAAGACTGCCCGGCCCACCCTGCAGGTGAGCCCGATGATCTTTCCCTTCCGGTTCCTGACGGCGGAGATACGGTGCAGTGTCTTTTCGATACCGGCCCTGTTGTCCTCGCAAAAATCGCCGAGAAACGACACCACGTGATCGATATCCTGCTGGCTGACGGTCATA
>JAGDAG010000182.1 GCA_017959625.1 Abditibacteriota bacterium
GGCCTGTAAAGGGCGGCGGGATCGATACCCCCGGAAAGGGTGCGGCCGCTGGGGGTCACGGTCACGTTGGAGGACCGGGTGAGTCGCGTTATGGAATCCAGCAGGATGATCACGTCGTTCCCGCTTTCCACCAGGCGTTTGGATTTGTTCAGCACCTGTTCCGCCAGCCGCAGATGGTTTTCGGGAGGCTCGTCAAAGGTGGAGGCCGCCACCATGACGTTCTCGGGGTGTTTCGTATTCTCTACGCTGCGCTTTATGTCGGTGACCTCTTCGGGGCGTTCGTCGATAAGCAGGATTATCAGGATGCTTTCCGGATATTTGGTGGCAAAGGAATTCGCCATATCCTTCAGCAGGGTGGTCTTTCCCGCCTTGGGGGGAGCCACTATCAGGCCTCTCTGCCCTTTGCCGATGGGGGCGAACAGGTCGATCATTATCAGCGAGGATTCGCTTATAAGGCGTTTGCATCTCGTCTTGCTGAGCTCCATTTCGTAGCGTTCCATGGGATACAGCGCCACCAGCTCTTCAAACGGCGTCCTGTTCTGCTTCAGGAAATCCGGCTCCATATCGTTCACCAGCTCGATCTTCAGAAGGGACATGTGCCGTTCGTTTTCCTTGGGCTGACGGACTACTCCCGTCACTGTGTCGCCGTCCAGAAGGCCGAAAAGCTTTATCTGGGAGGCGCTGACGTAGGTGTCGCTGGCGTTTCTTGCAAAATCGTGCCGCAGGAACCCTCTTATATTGCCCTGGGCGTCTTTGGTTATCTCAAGAATGCCGGTATCCCTGAAAAACCCGCTCTGTTTGGAATAGACCTCGGTGATCTCTTCTTTGAGAGCGGCGCGGTCTTTTCCGGAAGGGTCTATCTTCAGCTGGCGGGCCCTTTCCTTCAGGTCCTCGAACTTCATGGAGTCCAGTTCCTGGAGCCTCAGAAGGTTGGAAGCGCTGGCGTTATCTTTGTTTTCCGGATTGTTTCCGTTTGTTTCGTTTTTCTGCATAAATCAGTCCTTTTCGTTATTCTGCAGGATCAGGACGTCCCGCATCTGCCTGTATCTCCCTTCGTAGTCCAGGCCGTATCCGTAAACGAAGCCGTCCCCGATCTCAAAGCCGCCGTACCGGGGCTTTGCGCCTTTCCTGTAAAGAAGGGACAAAACGCTTATCCCGGAGGGAGCATGTTCTTTGAGGTTGTCTGTCAGGGCCCTTACGGTGAGGCCCGTATCTATGATGTCTTCAACGATGATGACGGGCTTTCCTGCGATATCTTCGGATACGTCCAGCCTTTTTTGGACGCTTCCCGAGCTTTCGGCGCCGTTATATGAAGTAAAGCATACGAAATCGGTGCGTACGGGAATGGTGACAAAACGCACCAGGTCTGCCATCACCATAAAGGCGCCCTTGAGATTGCATACAAGCACAGGCTCGCGTCCGGCAAAGTCTCTGTCGATCTCCCGGGCAAGTTCTTTGAGTCTGGAGAGTATTCTGTGTTCCGGAATAAGAATGTTTTTCATTTGGCGGCTGGAAAACGGCGGAGCCGTTTTCCCGGGTTTTATTATTTGTTTTCGATGACCGGCTTTACGGTCCTGATATGGAGCTCCTTGAGCTGCTCGGCGTCCACCTCCGACGGCGCGTCGGTCATGGGATCCACCGCCGTGGCTGTTTTCGGGAAGGCCATAACGTCCCTTATGTTGTCGTCGTCGCACAGCAGCATTATCAGCCTGTCGATGCCGGGGGCGATGCCTCCGTGGGGAGGAGCGCCGTATTCAAAGGCGTCCAGCATGTGGCCGAAGCGTTCGCGGATCTCCTCGTCGGAATAATTCATCAGCGAGAACACCTTGTTCTGGATGTCCCTTCTGTGGATCCTTATGGATCCGGAGGCGCATTCGCTGCCGTTGCACACAAAGTCGAAGGCCTGCGCCCTTACTTTGCCGGGATCCGTGTCCAAAAGGGGCAGATCTTCTTCGTAGGGCATGGTAAAGGGATGATGGGTGGCGTCCCAGCGGTTTTCTTCTTCTTTCCATTCGTACATGGGGAAATCCAGCACCCATGCGAAAGCAAGGTATCTGTTGTCCCGGAGCCCCAGCCGTTCTCCCATTTCCAGGCGTATGGCGCACAGGGCGTTGGCCACTGTCTTTGGCTTGTCGGCTACCATAAGGATAAGGTCGCCGGGCTTTGCGCCGAAGGCGGATATGAGGCTTTGCATCTCTTCATCGGAGAAAAATTTGGCTATGGGCGATTTCACCGTGCCGTCTTCGTTGATTATGATGGTGGCAAGGCCCTTGGCTCCGAATTTCTTGGCCTTTTCCGTAAGGTCGTCCAGATCCTTCCTGGAATAGGAGCCGCAGCCGGGAGCGCAGATGCCCTTTATCTCTTCTGCTTCGGCAAACACCTTGAAGCCGGAAGCGTTGCCCAGCTTGGTGACGTTCACGAATTCCATGCCGAAACGCAGATCCGGTTTGTCCGAGCCGTATTTGTCCATAGCCTCGGCGTAGGTGATCCTGGGTATCGGGCGGAACATCACCTCTTTGTCCGAAAGAGTGTCCGCTATCTTCAGCATGAGCCCGTCCACCAGCTCGAAGATCTGTTCCTGTTTGCAGAAGGACATCTCCAGATCCAGCTGGGTGAATTCCGGCTGCCTGTCTGCCCGGGGGTCTTCGTCCCTGAAGCATTTTGCTATCTGGAAATATTTGTCGAAGCCCGCCACCATGAGCAGCTGCTTCAGCTGCTGCGGGCTTTGGGGCAGAGCGTAAAAGGTGCCGGGGTACAGCCGCGAAGGCACCAGAAAGTCCCGGGCGCCTTCGGGAGTGGATTTGATAAGGATGGGGGTTTCCACCTCCAGGAACCCTTTTTCGTCCATATAGTCCCGGATGAGTTTTACCACTTTGTGGCGGAGCATCAGCCTTTTCTGCATTTCCGGGCGCCGCAGATCCAGGTATCTGTATTTGAGGCGTATCATCTCGTCGGTGGTTATGCCGTCCTGTATGGGGAAGGGAGGCGTTTTGGAGGAGTTGAGTATCTCCAGCTCCGCGATATGGATCTCGATCTCGCCGGTAGGGAGATTGGGGTTCACCGTGCCCTCGGGCCTTGCTTCCACCGTGCCGGTTATCTCCACCACGTATTCGCTCCGGATGGTCTCCGCCTTTTTGAAAAGGTCGGGCCTTTCCTGAGGGTCTATCACGCACTGGACTAAGCCTTCTCTGTCTCTCACGTCGAAGAATATCAGGCCGCCGTGGTCCCGGCTCCTCTGGACCCAGCCCTGGATGACCACTGTTTTTCCTATAAAATCAGAGTTTATACTGCCGCAGTAAGCTGTTCGTGTCTGCATCGTGTTCTCCAATAATTATCGTTCCGATTTGTTTTTTATATATTCCGCAAGCAGCGGAAATGCCACCGCTTCCTGTGTTCCGGCGTCCATGTCCTTCACCGAAGCAGTTTTTGACGCGGTCTCGCTTTCTCCCAGTATCACCGCAAAACGGGCGCCCAGCTTGCCTGCCGTCTTCATCTGGGCCTTTATGCTCCTTCCCGTAAAATCGGTCTCGGTGCGGACGCCTGCCTTTCTCAGCTCTGATGCCAGGGCAAGGCTTGCCTCGGGGGCTCCGCTGCCGCAGGCCACCATATATACCTCGGGAGAGTTCGATACCGGCAGCTCTATGCCCAGGGCCTCCAGGGTGAGGATCAGCCTCTCCAGCCCTATGCCGAAGCCTATGGCCGGTTCCGGCTTGTGGCCGAGGCCTGCGATGAGGTCGTCGTATCTGCCTCCCCCTCCCACGGCGTTCTGGGCGCCCAGGCCGGAGGAGACTATCTCAAAGGCTGTCTTGGTGTAGTAATCGAATCCGCGGACAAGGTTTTTGTCCTGCTCGTATTTTATCCCCAGCAGGTCCAGCCCTTCCTTCAGCCCTTCAAAATGGGCCCTGCACTCGGGACACAGACAGTCGCTTATCGCCGGGGCGTCCGCCAGGGCCTGCCTGCAGCCCTCTTCCTTGCAGTCCAGCATCCTGAGAGGGTTGTTCTCCAGCCGCCAGCGGCACACGGAGCACAGCGAATCGGCCTTTTGCGAGGCGTATTCCACCAGCGCCTTTCTGTATTCCGGACGGCATACCCGGCAACCGATGGAATTGATCTTCAGCCTGTAATCTTTGATGCCCAGGGTCTCGATGAACCTCGTGGCTATGGAAATGATCTCCGCATCGGTCTGGGGGGCTTCTTCTCCCACGCATTCCAGGCCCAGCTGGGTGTGTTCCCTGTATCTTCCCGCCTGGGGCCTTTCGTATCTGAAAAGGCGGGCTATATAATACATTTTTGTAAAGGGCAGCGCGCTGCCGAGGTTATGTTCCACAAAGGCCCTCATGGAAGGGGCCGTGCCCTCCGGCCGGAGCGTAAGGCTGCGCCCCCCCGCCGTCTGAAAAGTGTACATCTCTTTTGAGACCACGTCTGTGGTTTCGCCCAGATTGCGGGTGAAAAGCTCTGTATGTTCGAAGGTGGGCGTCCTGATCTCCGAAAAGCCGCAGCTTGCGCATATGTCTCTGAAAACGCCCTCGATATACTGCCATTTGCAGCTTTCACTGGGGAGAACGTCCATGGTTCCCCGGGGAGCCTTGTATTCAGGCATACCGATCTCCTTGAGAATTATGGGAGTGATTGTGATTGATAAGAGTGATACATAACTATTATACAACGGCGGGCCTGTTTTGTCAAACAGACGGATACGGGGCTGCCGCCGGCAGCCCCGCCGCTTTTACAGCCGCCCTATGCTTTGAAAGGTGTTCTTGAGGGCGGGATACAGGGTCTTGTATTCCCCGACGAAGGGAGCGTAGAGTTTGCGGTTCTCTTCGCAGACCTTTGTCCGTTCCTTTATCACCGCATTGGCTTTCGAGGCTTCGCAGACGTCGCCGTATATGCCTGCCGCCGTTCCGGCAAGTATCGCCGCTCCGTAACCCGGGCCCTCGTCGTTTACCAGGGCGCAGTGGTCGAAGCCCGTGACGTCGGCGAGCACCGAACGGAAGAAGCCGCTTTTTGCCCCTCCGCCGGTGGCGATGACCGTCTCTATGGGAACGTTCATTTCCTTCAGTATCTCAAAGGAATCGTTCAGGCCGAAGGCGATGCCTTCAAAAACGCTCCGGGCAAAATGCCGCCTGGTGTGGCTGAGGGTAGCCCCGATAAAGGCGCCCCGGGCGTCCGGGTCGGGCCAGGGACAGCGTTCTCCGGAAAGATACGGCAGGAAAAACAGCCCCTCGCTCCCTATGGGAACGGTTGAAGCGGCCCTTGAGATAAGGTTGTAGGCGTCTTCGCCTTCAAAGTCTGCGGCAGCCTTTTCCCCGCCGCAGAAGGTGTCTCTGAACCACCTGAGGCTCCCGCCGGCAGACAGCATCACGCCCATTACGTGCCATTTGCCCGGGACGGCGTGGCAGAAGGTATGCACCCTGAGCTTCGGGTCCATGGCCGGCGTGTCGGAATATGCGAAAACCACTCCGGAGGTGCCCAGGGAATTGAACACCATGCCCTTTTCCACTATCCC
>JAGDAG010000183.1 GCA_017959625.1 Abditibacteriota bacterium
ACCAGCGCAGCGCAGACCGCCAGCAACACGATCACCAGTTTTTTCACTTATTGTTCCTCCATTTGCAGCCTTCTATTCCCACGGGAGCCCCGTATCGGTCCCCATACAGCCCGTCACCCGGGCGTTCTCCGAGGTCACCAGGCCCCTGACGCCGGTCCGTTTTTCCGGGTTGCGCATCACCAGGCCTTCCACGGAGCCCCTGCCCGGGGCCCTGACCTCCATAAACATCTTCTGGGGCTCGACCAGCAGGCCGCCGTAAACTCTTACGTCTCCTCCGTCAACATACAGAAAACGGTCGTATTTTCTGTAAACGAACAGGCCTCCCAGATTCAGGACGCCGCCGTGAACGTTCATGCAGTGGTCAAACACAGTGTTCATGCCCGTGGATATGCTGTTCACCGTGGCGCCGCAGCCCTCCTCCATCTCGCAGTCCCCGAAGGAAGAGAAGAAGTCCAGCACGCCCGCCCTGTCTATCTGCACTGTGCTCTTGCAGATATCGGTGTTATGATAAAACAGGGTGGCCTTTTCGGTGTATCTGCCGTCCTGCTCCGCGAAATGCAGGCCGTACATGGCGGAATAGGCCAGGTTGCAGAACACGTAAAGCCGCTTGTTGTAGCCGAATTTGTAGTAGTCGCTTTCGCCCACCAGCTTCATCACGTAGGCGCGCCACAAAACGTCGGTTTTGGTGCCCTCATAATCGTAGGGGCCGGCCCCGAACACGGGCGTGTAGGGCAGCGCGCCGTAGCACCATTCCGCCAGGCTGAAGTTGCACAGCTCCACCCGGCCCTCTCCGCTGTTGCCGCCGCCGTAGATGCCGGTCTTCAGGGGCTGGCCACGCATGCCGGTGATCTCATAGTCCGCGCAGTTGCCGCAGGAGGCAAAATCCGCCATCTGATACGAATTGGCGCACACGGTCCAGCGGCACCAGCAGCCCGGCCCCTTTGCGGTGACGGTAAAGGGATATGGGGTCCACTCTTCTCCTTCCTTCCAGCCGTCCACGTTCTGCTCCGGATAGTAAAAGGTAAGGCCCATGACGCCGGAATGCTCCGCCAGCGCCACGGCTCCGTCTCCGTCTGCCCGGCCTTTGCCTCCGTACACCCAGAACTGGGCGTCCCGCTCCGCGGGGATCATCAGGTTGGAGTGATAGCTGTCCATGGGGCCCCTGAGCTCCACTCCCCGGGGCACGTAAAGAGTGCCGTCAAGGCGGTAGATGCCCGGCGCCACGTAAACTATGCCCCCGCCCGCGGCTCCCGCCTCGGCCAGTATCCTGTTCAGGGCCTCCGTCACGTCGCTGCCGTCGGGCAGGACCCCCAGACGGGAAGCCTCGAAGACCTCGCTGCGGGCGGCGTTGGAACGTTTTGAAGCGAATTTGTAGCCCTCAAACCTTGTTACGGGGTTTGAGAGGGGAGCGTGGGAGATATACACCCGTTCCTCCGGCATATCGCGGATATCCGCCAGGGGGAAGCCCTTGCAGCCGGAAAGCCCTATGCCGTCCGCTCCGTCGGCCACCACGGCGCCTCTGCGTTTGGCAAAGCGGCATCCGGTAAGGAAGGTGTAGGCGGAATCGGCAAAAACGCCGTATTTTTTCCAGCCGGAAAACGAGCAGTCCGTAAGCATTACGTTCCCGTTCTCCGCGTGGTTTTCCACGCAGCATTCGGGCCGGCCGCCTATCTCCACCTTCTGGAACACTGCGTCGGTGCGCAGCTTGTCCGTTACGTATATCCCCGCGGAGCCCGGGGCCTCCGCCACGGCGATGCGGCCCCTGACAAAGGTGGAGGTCACGTGGGTCTTTTCTATGCGGATACCCGTGACGCAGTCGGAAAAATCAAAATCATACAGGGTGCAGCCCCCGCCGAAGCTGCCGCCGTTGAGCCAGATCTCCCGTTTGGGATGGCTGGACTCCCGGACTATAAGGGCGGTGCCTATGCCCCGGGCCCTGAAGCCCACGCAGAAGGGAGTATCGTGCCTCTCGAACACGAAGCCCACGGCCTTTCGGAGGGTGGCGGCCAGGGCGTCCCTGTCCTTTTTATCGGCGGGAGCGCCGGGGTAGCCGCATTCGGCGTAATATTTTTTGTCCAGAATGATGGCGCCGAAGCAGGTCACGTCGCCGTTCCTGTCGGACAGGAAGCCCTGCCGGAGCGGAGTGGCGTACATATCCCTCAGCACGTGGGCTGCGTTCCCGTAGCCGCCGTAGTAGTAGGGATAGGAGGCGTTGTAGACCATCACCTGCTCCAGGGTGGTGCCGTTGGCGTTTTTGGACAGGCCTATGCAGGGAGCCTGGTCCAGGGGCTCGTCGAAGCGCTGGCCGAGATAGTAAAAGGCCATATTCCTCACTCCGGAGCAGGACGAGAGGCCTATAAAGGGGGTGTCGTAAAGCCCCCCGCCGCAATAGTCCGTGACTATCAGGGTCCCCTGCTTTTTGCTCTCCGGTCCGTCGTATTCCCCCCGGAGTATCACTCCCTCGGGCAGGGCCAGAGGCTCCCGCACCAGGTAGGTCCCTTCCGGCGCAAACACCGTGCCCCCGGTCTTACCGGCAGCCTCTATGGCCTGCCGGAAAGCCTCCGTATCGTCGGCTATTCCGTCGCCCGCCGCCCCGTACTGAACGGGGGAGGAAATGCACACGGGCCTGTCGCCGGAAGCGTAGCTAGCCTGCGGGATAAACAGGCTTTCCCGGGGGACGGCGCCGTAATACGCTTTTTTCTCCGGGGAAAGGGGCAGAAAGCCTGCGCCGAAGGCGCACGACCCCAGAGCGATAAGGCACAAAACAAGAACGTATCTCATTACGGGTTCACCTCCTCCCAGCGCCTGATCCATGCGCCCAGTATATCAGCCCACATCTCTCCGTGGGCCTTCAGGCCTTTGGGGCTCAGGTGGATGCCGGTACCGTCGAAATCTCTCATATCGCCGGTGAGCATATCCGTATCCGGCCCCTCCTCCGCGATGCCCAGGTTCCAAAGCATCTGATGCGCCCTGCGGATATTGGGCCAGCGGGAGTTCTGCTGCGAATGGTAGCTCACCTTTGCCACGAACCAGGGGAATTCCCAGCCTGCGTCATACACCGACGACTGTATTATGGCCTGCATCTTCACCAGCGAAAGGTCGGAGGGGTTCAGAGCGTCCGATTCCCCCTGGTGCCACAGCACGGCGCGGAAGCCGTTTTTGCCGAAGCCCCTTATCCTTTCCATCATATAGGCGTAAAGCTCCGTTCCCGGCATCCAGTGGTTTATTCCCGTGGCGCCGTGGCCCGTGGAGGCGATGCCTATGGGGACCCCCAGCTTTTGGTAGAGGGCGTCTCCCAGGGCGGGATAATAGCTGCCCCCCTGAGTGTTGTCGTGATGCCCCAGCATGGGGTCGTCGTTTATTTTCCACACTCTGCCGTCGGTGGTAGAGCTCATGCCCAGGGTCTGCTTTATTGGGAACTGCCCGTTGTTGGTGGAGTTGGACTGCCCCGCCCCCACGAACACCTCGCCTATGCCCACGCGCTCCAGAACCTTCGAGGCTACGGTCTTTTTGCCCTTTATCGCCCGCACCTCCACCTTGTACCAGCCGCCGGCCGGGCCGCTGACGTATTCTCCGAAGCAGCCCTGCGGCGAAACGGACAGGGTCCTGAAGCCGGAGGGAAAGCCCTTGCCGTTTATGCCCCGGCCGCTTATTTTGTATTCCACCCTGTCACAGGGGACGTTCACCCTGCCGGAAAAATAAAAGCGGCCCGCGGTCTTTGTCTGCCGCTGGAACACCTGATACTCCGCGGGAGAGTCCAGTATAAAGTCCTGCTTGTCTTCCTGCAAAGCGGGCAGGATAGTCTCTATGACCTGCTTTCTTTCCGCAAAATCCGCCGAAGACGGAACGAGGACCGCCGAACATTTTTTGCCCGGGGCCAGGGGAAACTGAAACAGTTCGCACATGATAAAGGGGCCCCAGAATTTGGTTTCCCCCTTGGTTTCCAGGGCCGCCGTCCCCAGGATCCACTTGTATTCGCCGGGCTCCAGGCGGGAATAAGCCGGCAGGCACCTGCCCCCGCCGTCCGTGACCGCCTGAACGTTTTCGGACATGAGCATAAAGAGATCTTCGTTCACCGCGCTTGTGTTCTCCGCCTCTATCTCAATGCTGCCGGGCAGAAAGCGGTAGGTCACCCGGCCGTAGCCCTCAACGGAGCAGATCACGCTGCTGCCTTCGAGCCGGTTTTTCGACGCCGCCACAGGGGTCCCGTTGTTGAAAAACGTGGTCCCGGGATTGATGGCTTCCTTTTCCAGAAATTCCGTTCCGTTTATAACAAGGCTCGTGAGCATACGCCCCGCGGGGATGACCGCGGTGTAGCCCGCTCCCGAGGCGGTAAAGCTTCCGTTTTCTTCCGTGACGGTCTGAGCCGTGACCTGTTGGCACAGCAAAAGGACTATTATTGCAAACAGCAGATTTTTCATATAACACCCTTCAAAAAAAAATACTATCAGTTATATTATACACAAAAAACAGCCTTCGCAAACGC
>JAGDAG010000184.1 GCA_017959625.1 Abditibacteriota bacterium
ATGAGGGTGTTCAGGCCGGCTTTGGCTTTGAGTATCACGTCGCCGCCCTTGCCGCCGTTGCCTCCGGAGGGGCCGCCCCGGGGGATATGCTTCTCCCGGCGGAAGCTCACTATGCCGTTGCCGCCGTTGCCGCTTTTTACTGTTATTTCTGCGCTATCGATGAGTTTCATTATTGGTGCGTATTTGTCCCGGATCCGCCTTTCCCGTAACTATGAGCCTGGCAGAGGATCTGCAGCAGACTTCGCCCGCTTCGTCAGCGATGAAGGCTTCGGTAAATATCAGGCGTTCCCTTTTAATATCGGTTATCCTTGCTTCGGCGGGGTAGCGGGCCCCCGCCATGACGGGCCGGATGATCCTGGAGGTTATCTCCGCCGTGGGAGCGATGTATCCTTTGGCCGCCGCCGCGTTGACCTGGACCTCGTCCATTATAAGAGTGAGGATACCGCCGTGGACCACTCCGGTCCACCCCTGATATTCCTTTGGCAGGCAGAAATCCGTGTAAAGGCGCTCCTCCGTTATGGTGAACCTGAGCTTCAGGCCTATGGGGTTCCCGGTCCCGCAGGCAAAACAATAATCGTCGTCGGAAAAAACGTTGTCAGACAAGGCATACTCCATGATCTGTTGATATAGACACATATTTATTATACATTATTTCGGCCCAAATAACAAACCGGCGCCCCGGGGGAACGGGGCGGATACGGCGGGGCAGCCTTTTTCCGCGGAAAAAAGGCTGCCCCGGGCTTTCTAAAAACTGTTTTCCCCTTCGGAAAGGGGGATCTTTGCGCCGCCCGCCTCAAGGGTCCCGGCGACGCCCTCAGGCAGGACCACCGTCCCTGAGAGGCGCCCGTCCTTTTGGGTGAAGGAGCACTCTATCCTTCCCCGGGGGTGGGGCATGGAGCCCCGGGCCCATTCCAGATCTCCGAGAAGGGGCTTTACGGCCACGCTGCCGAAGCCCGGCGCGGCGGGCTTGACGCCCAGTATATTGCTCTGAAGGTGATACAGGGGGTGGGCTCCCCAGGCGTGGCAGTCGGACCTGGGGGGCTCCGGCGATTCCGGCGTGGTGCGGAAGCCCAGTTCCGGAAGCCCGCTCCAAAAGGCCAGCCTGCCGTAAAAGACGTCGCTCCTGCCCGCCAGGGCGGCGGCCTCCAGCAGATAGTGGCTGAAATAAATGGTGGTGCGGTGTATGCCGTCCTTTTCCGCGAGGGAATCCATTATCCGCCGGGTCCTTTCCTCCGGAAAAAGGCCCGTGAGGACGGCCAGGCACTGGGTGTGCTCCCAGAACATGGCGCCTTCTTCATCCTCGCTGAAGAGCCCGGCGTCTTCCTTCCAGAAGGCCTCCTCTATGCTTTCGGCGAGGGCGGCAGCCTGCTTCATATACCTCAATGAGAGCTCCGCTTCCCCCATAAACTCTTCCAGCCGGGCCGCCAGCGCCAGGGTGTAAAGATAGTGGACGGAATAATAGCCGCTTACCCCTTCCGCGGTATATACGGAATGGCCTCCCGGGAATCCCGGCACCCAGTCGGTAAAGTTCCAGCCCAGAGGGGCCCGGAGAAGCCCCCTTTCGTTGATATGCCTTGCGAAGAAATCCATTATGCTGCGTATGCCGTGCATGAGCTCCGCCAGGAACTCCCTGTCGCCGGTGTACATGTAATAGTCGTAAACCATGGCCACGTAAAACAGGGAGAAGGGAGGTATGTGCTGCTCCAGGTGGGAAGGGTATCTGGATTTGGTAAGGCCCTCGGTGCCTATGGATTTATCGAAGGTGTCCACGGCCTTCCGGGCTATAGCCGTGTCCCCCGAGGAGGCGTATACGGCCAGAAGCTCCACTCTGGTGTCGCCCACGTACATGAGCTGTTCGTAAAAGGGGCAGTCCATAAGGGTCTCGTGGGTGCACATCTCCAGGGACCTGCGGGCTATAGGGACAAAGGACGATACACGGACATCGGAGCTTTCGAATTCCGACCGGAAGCGATAATCGTAATGGGTCTCGGTCTGCCCGAAGGCTTCGAGAGTGAGGGCAAAATCGCCGGTCTCTATATAAAACTCAACGTATCTGCCGGGTATCCACCACAGGGTGCGGTATGTCTCCCCGGGGTTACCTCCCGGATAGTAAGAAGCGCCCACGCCGTGGTAATATTTGCCCGTAAATTCGTCCCGGTTGCCTTTCCTGAAGGAGGCCGGGTCTTCAAACAGGCATTCGGCGTAGCGGACCCTCACCAGGCTGCCTTTGCCGCCGGAGACCCGGAGGCTGTGATAGACGCAGCGGTAGTTCTCCATGTCCCCTATGACCCGCAGCCGGGTGCGGGCGGGGACCACCGCGGCCCCGTCGCCGTCAAAGAACCTCTGCCATTCCGCCAGCTCCTCCGGATCGGAAGGGGAGACCTTCAGCTTTTCGGTGTCCGGGCCGGAGGGCCGGTCGCAGCAGACAGCCCTGAGGGGCTTTGCCGGCTGTTCGTACTGGGCGGGCAGAAGGGAGGGCCTGAGATGCCACTTTGTAAAAAACTCCCGCTTGCGGGCGAGATACTTGTTGCTGCCCTTCCAGAGGACAGCGGGCTCCTTCCAGTCGCCGGCTGCTCCCGTGAGAAAGCCCCAGGGGACCTGGTCGCCGTGTATGGCAAAACGGGAGCCTGC
>JAGDAG010000016.1 GCA_017959625.1 Abditibacteriota bacterium
TGGGCGTATGGTGCCCCCGAAGATCTCTTCCAGCCTTCGCACTGAAACGCTGCGCGTTTCGCCGTATGGCGAAGGCTACGAGATGACGGCGTGGGGTCAACCCTGAACCTGCGCCGCGATGACATCTAAAAGACAACTTCTATGATTGGGAGATCTCTTACCGCCGCCTTGCCTTTGGCAAGCCGTCGCCGAGATGACCCGCAACAGTAAAGCCTGAAATCACGCCGGGATGACGCCGCCGGGCCGGTGGGCAGCAGGTCATTTGCGGCAGACCTTTATGCTGCGGGTGGCGAAGGCGGGCACCGGGGCCTCTATCACCCCGTTTACCGCCGGGACGGGGTCTCCCGCGTCTTCTTCCAGAGTGTTGCAGAAACGCCAGCTGTCCGCTCCTTCTATGCGCAGCCGCGCAACCGTATTTTTGCCCCGGGTCTCCCACAGGCGGACCACAAGGTCGCCGCTGTCCTCCGCCCGCTTCATGGCGCATATCTGTACGGAGCCTTCCAGCAGCTCTGCGGCGGAATGCTCCGTTTTCAGCGGGCCTCCGTGCATCCCCGCGGCCACGGGGCTCAGGGGCTTTGCGAACGCGTCCGCCATATCGCAGTTTGCCTGAGGGTCGAACTCTCCGTGGGGGACAAGGCGGAAATTCATTTCGTGCTTTCCCTGTTCCGGAAGAGGGTCGGGGTCATAGCTTGAGCGTATGAGCGCCGCTTTCAGAACGCCTTCGTGAAACGAAAAACCGCTTTTGCTGTCGTTTATCAGGGCGAAGCCTTCGTTTCCGCTGCAAACGTCTGCCCACCGCAGGGCCGGCACGTCCTCCGGCGAAGGCGGCCTTTCCGTATAGCCGTTGGGGATCTCGTAAAACACCCGGGAGTTTTGGTCTCCCAGAGGGAAAGCCAGCTTCAGTACCGGCACTCCCTTTTCGCCGTCTCCCGTTTCCCGCCAGCGGGCTTCCACCCGGATATCCACCGCCTTTGAGCCTGCGTTGAGGATGAATTCCGTGATGATCTTCGAAGCGTTCAGAGTGTGGATGGTCCTTATGGAGCCGGTCACCGGCCCCCGCATGGGCGAGCGGCGGGAGGACACCATGGAGAGGATGTCCGCGTCAAAGCTCTGGGCCGGGTCGTTGTCGTCCACGAGGCGCCCCTCCGAAAGGGTCTGCCGGGAGTATTCCTGAGCGGTGAACCAGCTGGTCATAAAATGCGGGACCTCGTATGCCAGCTCCAAAGAGCCGAAAACCTTTCCTTCCGGAACGAAGTCTCTGCCCGTTTCCCTGTCGATATAATGCTTAAGGCCGCCTGTGGCGGGGTCGATCTCGATCTTCACGTATTCGTTTTCCATGGCGAAGGGCGAGGTCTGCCGCACTCCCTCCCCGGAACCCTCTCCCGGCAAAAAGGAAAACAGATTGGGGTGATATTCGGGGGCGGAGCCCCGGGTCTTGTCGGCTTCGTAAATAAAATAGGTCTTCCAGCCGAAGGGCGGCACGTTTTTTGCAGTGAAGGCGGCGTTTATCCCTGTATGCTCCACGTATTGGCTGGAGCCTGTGACCTGGACCGGCGTTTCGCTGCCGTCCGGTTCCCGGGCTGTCAGCCGGGAGGGGTCGAGAGCCTTGTTCCACAGCTTTACGTGTACCGTTTCCGTGCGGGCGGCGGGGGAGGGGTTGTAAACCATAAAGATATCGCTCACGCTGCTCCGGCCGCCGTGGCTTGTGGTCCTTCCCGGGAGCCTCACTTCGCCGAAGCCTCCTTCCACGCCCTTTTCGTCCCAGGGGAGATGCCCGAACACCGAGGCCGTGTCCAGCCTTTCCGCCACAGCCGAAAGTACCTTCAGCTTTGCCGTTCCCGCCAGGGCCTCCGTTTCCCTGAACATGCAGTCCGCATCCTCCATGGCCTCGTGGCGGCTGGAGCCGGCGAGGATGTCGTGGAACTGGTTGTACATGGTGTTTTCCCAGGCCGTGTCAAAGGCTTTTTTCGGATATGCCGTCCCGGCGGCACTGCCGAAAAGGGCGCAGGCCGTTTCCGCTTCGGGGATCATGCTCTCCGCAAAACGGTTTATGCGCTTCACCTTGCTCTGGGAGGTGTAGCACCCCCGGAAAATGTAGTTTATCTCGTTTTTATGGACGGGCAGTCTGTCGGCGCTTTCTTTGATTTTTGCAAAATACTTGCGGGAAGAAGAAAACTCTATCCGCGGGAACACCGGCCACGCCATCATATCCAGGGCGGCGTCAAGGTGCCGGCGGGTAGGGCCTCCGCCGTGGTCGCCTACGCCGAAGATATACAGAAAATCCAAAAGCCCCGTTTCCTTGTAATAATCCAGCATAGTGTCCGCCATGGCGGGAGCCACCGGCGCCACGTAGCAGCCCTTGCCGTCGTCAAATTCAAACACCCGGCTGCCGTCGGGAGATTCCCACTGCGCCAGCCAGTGCTGCCCGCCGGGCCGCATGTGGTAGAAATCGGTTATACCGCCTTCCCTCATCAGTCCGGGCAGAGTCCAAGCGTGGCCGAAGGTGTCCGCCTTCCAGTCCATGCAGATATCCCCGAAGGGCACGCCGTAGTTGTCCCGCATCCACCGTTTGGAATAAAGCAGGTTGCGCGAGTAGCTTTCCCCGGATATCAGATTGTCGTCGATCTCCGTCCAGCAGGCCGCCGTCACCTCCCAGCGCCCCTCCCGTATCCTCTGCCGTATGGGCTCTGTCAGCTCGGGGTAGTATTCTGCGATGGGGATGTAGGCTCTCCTTATGTTTATCGTGAACGGTTAACACCTATAGGCACGAATGGATATGATAAATGTGAAGCACTGCCATCGGAA
>JAGDAG010000185.1 GCA_017959625.1 Abditibacteriota bacterium
CAACCTTTTTCAGTGAATGACAGCTGCCGAAAAGCCTCTTGGGTATTCGTTTTACTCCGGAAGGGATCACTATCTCCTCAAGCGAGCTGCACCAGAAAAACGCTTCCTCCTTTATTTCCGTCACGCTCTCCGGAAGAGCGACGTCTGTCAGGGCTCGGCAGTGTTTAAAGGCCCCTTCGCCGATCATGGTCACGGTTTCCGGCAGAACAATAGCTTTCAGGGTCTCGCACTCCCAAAAAGCCAGCTCCCCGATTTCCGTTACTCCGGCCGGGATTTCCAGTTTACCGGGACAAACGCCGGTATAGGATCCCACGCAGCCCTCCCGCTTGCAGAGAGAAAACTCTACGCCTGGAACGTCTGCGAAAGCCCGTTTGCCTATGCGGGCGTTCCGCGGCAGAGTCACGCTTTCCAGAGCGGTACACTGCCAAAAGGCGCCTTCACCTATCTCCTTCACGCTTTCCGGGACAACGAGTTTTTTGAGCTCTCTGCTGCCGAAAAAAGCCTCCTCTCCTATTTGGATCAAGCCTTCCGGAAGCGCCAGCGTTTCGATTTCCCCGCTCCAGAAAAACGCTTTTGGGCAGATCCGTTCAACACTGTCTGCCAGGATGATCTCTTTGGCTCCGCATAGCTCCCCGAAAGCATGTTCCCCTATCTCTTGCGCCCCGTCAGGTATCTCCACCCTTTCGGGGCAGACGCCGTTATAGGATTCCACACAGCCCTCCCGGATGCAGAAGGAAAACTCTACGCCGGGCGCTTCCCTGAAGGCGCCTTTGCCCAACTCTGCCCCGGGCGGTATCACAACGTTTTCCAGCGCCTCGCACCTCTCAAAGGCTCCTTCCCCGATCTCCTTCACGCTTTCGGGAATGACCACGTTATTCAGGTCTTCGCAGCCTTCAAAGGTCCAGTTTCTTATGGCCTTCAAGCCCTTTGGAAGCCTGATCTTCCGGAGGGACCAGCAGTCTGTGAAGGCCGCTTTGCCTATTTCCGTCACGCTGTCCGGAACGGAGATCTCCCGTAGGAAATAACACTCCGCAAAAGCGCCGGCGCCGATCTCCCCGACGCCCTCCGGGATCACGACCTCCTCCAGATAGCTGTGTCCGGCAAAGGCTTGTTCGCCTATTATCTCAACGCCGTCAGGGATCACAACAGTTTCGGAGCCGCCATGATACCCTGCCAGTATCACGCGTCCTTTGTCGTCCTTTTTCAGTTCAAAATCATCGGCTCCGGCCATTTTTTTCTCCTTTATGAAATTTGTTATTTATACGTGAGTAGTATCATGCGATCCGGGGAT
The DNA here is from genome assembly GCA_017959625.1 of Abditibacteriota bacterium. Taxonomy (GTDB): domain Bacteria; phylum Armatimonadota; class UBA5829; order UBA5829; family UBA5829; genus RGIG7931. Next base: position 1,292 of record JAGDAG010000185.1, read on the forward strand.
CCGGTCAGCCCGCAGTTTATTTTACCTTCAGTTCAAAAACTTCCCCGAAAAAGCCCCTGTCCACGGCGTAAAACCGGAGCTGCAGGGCGTCTCCCTCCGGGACTGTTATCTTTATCTCGGCCCGTTCGCCGGTTTTCAGAGGTTTATTCAGTTCATAGGGCGTATCGTTTGCCATCAGCACCACCGAGCCTTCTCCGTTGCCGTCAAGCCACGTTGCCTCGTTTATATTGGTCACGGTCACAAAAAGCGTTTCCCCCGCTTCAACGGTATCGCCCTCCTCCAGGCTCCGTTTTCCGGAACGCACCCGGTCTATGGCTCCGTCCACGTATTTGGGCGGGTTCTGCATTCCCTTCTGCCATGGGTCGTTGGTGACGGAAACGTAATCCGCCGTTTTTGTATCCCTGCCGAAGGCTTCCGCCCGCAGCCCGGGCTTTTTGCCGGCGTCCGCGAGCCTCCGCCAGCGGGTCTCCACCTGGTTATACAGCATAGTGGCGTCGGTAAAGTCCACGTGGTGCGAGGTGTCCACGGTAAGAAAAACGCCGGGTTCAAAGGAAGGCGAAGCCAGAAAAGCGGGCCCCATCTCCCTTATCACCTTTGTGACGGGCTTGTCGGAATCGTCGGGATTGATGACGCCGTAGTCGCTGCCCTCCAGCACCCTGTAGCCTCCCGGATAAAACCACCAGAACACCCCGTTCACACCGCCTTCCGTGAGCATACGGTAAAAGTCTCTGAAATACTGCGCCTGCCTCTCAAGCCCCCTTTCCGAGACAAAGGGTTTTTCGCCTTCTATGGTCTTATAGCCCACCTCCTTATACACCATGGGCAGATCGGGATTCGACATATGGGCAACGGCGCGGGTGAACCTGCCTGTGTGCATATGGTTTTCCCAGCCGGTCCCCATGGCGTAAGCCTCCGGGGCAAAAAAGTCGACGGCTTTCCCCAGATAGTAAAAGCTGTAGGGCAGAAGGCCGTACCAGTCGCACACGTCTCCGGCGGCGTGCATGCGGAAGGAAACGAAATGGTTGGGGTCGGCCTCTTTGTAGCAGTCTCTTGCGCGGCTGTATTTTTTGTAGGCTTCAAATTCCAGGAACCGCCTGTAGGCCAGGGCCTCTCCCCGCTTGGGCGAATCCCTGTGGACCACCGGGACCGACGGGTTTTCTATGGCGCCGCCGGCGTCCCGGGTCACAGAGCAGCCCCATATCTTTTCCGCAGCCTCCACGGAACCGTATCTTTCGGCTATCCACTGCTCCCAATCGCCGTCGAACTGTTTCCTGTAGCCCGGGTCCAGCCAGGTGGGCTCCCAGTCTATGTCATAGGCAAACAGGGCGCGGCTCTCCGGGAGCCTCAGCTCCTTTATTATCGGCGCCCAGAATTCAAACCTCTCCCGAAAATCCTTTTCCTTGGGGTTGGACACCAGCGCCAGATCCACGTATATCCCGTGGTTCTCGCACCGCCGCAGGAAATCGGTGACGTTGTGATATTTCGGTTTGTCGGGATACGTGTTGAATATCTGCACGCTCACGGCGTTGAAGCCCAGGCTGTTCATATTGGAAAGGTCTCTTTCGATGACCTCCGGATCGTAAAAGTCCTCGCCGAACCACTCAAGGAACAGCCCCCAGTTCCAGCTGGAGGTGGCGCAGGTGGGATGATAGTTCACCCCGTGGAACTTCAGTTCCCTGCCCCCTTTGTAAAACCTTCCGTTCCTGATCTCCACAAAGGGCTCTCCGGTCCTGGGGCGCCAGATATAAAAATCGTGGTTCACGTTGTCTATAAGTTTTCCGCCGGCGCTCACGTTGACGTTCACGTTATAGCCCTCCCGGGGCCATTCCTTCACGGAAAGGGGCTGCGACAGGTCGAAGCGTCCCCCCGGGGCAAGGATCCGGGAAGCCTTTTTTTCAAACACGGTTTTGCCCGTGGCGTTGTTTTTCACGGTGATACGGTAGTCGATATCCCGTTCCTCCCCGGCGACGTTGGCAAGGTCTATGCCCACCGTGACGGGCTGGCCGTCAAGATAGGTGAAACGGTCGGAACCGGCAGACCGGATATATACCCCCGTGTCCATGCGGCGTATTATATCGGTGATATATCTTTGGTTTTCGGGCTTTTTGTACCAGTCCCTGTCGCTTATGGCAAAGGCAGCGTACTGGCTGTTTTTCTGGGCGTTGTCAAAACGCACCAGCCCCGCCACGGGGTTCCCCCGCCAGGCGCCCTCCGCCGTTTCGCAGCGGGACCAGGAAAGCCAGCGCCAGTCTCTTTTTTTGCCGTAGCCCGCCGCCGAAGGCCGCATATGGCTGGACTTCATTTCCCGGGGCATCCCGGGGACGGACGATACGCCTTCCGCCCCGAAGGAAGCCACGCCGTGCATCTCGAAGAAGGCGTTGTCGGGAGCCAGGGACATATAGTCCATGCCCACGTTGCTTATGGGCGCAAGGGCTTTCGTATTTTCGTCGGAGAGGCAGGTCCCCAGCCCGCCCAGAGAAAAACGGTGCTCGGGATAGGTGTTGTTGGACGAACCGTCAAAACCCGCAAAAAAGGTTTTTGCTTTCCGGGGGTCGAAAGCGGTATCCTTTCTTTCGTCGTTCCCGCCGGCGTATTTAAAGGCGTCCGCCTCTATATAATGGAGGGCCCACTCTTCTTCCAGCACCGCCTTACAAGTCCAGCGGGAGCCGTCCTCTTCTGCCCAGCCCACGGCTATCGAGGGGGTCCTGCCGTCGCCTTTTGCGGTAAACATGGTCACCGAACTCCCTTCGGGAAAGGCCTCCCCCGGGACGTCCAGCGAAACGTAGTCGTAACCCCCGGGGAATTCTGCCGTAAAATCAAAATAATAAAAACCGGTCTCCGGGTCGTGGGCGGTTTTCCAGCCCATAACGGCGTTGGTCTCCTGGCTCTTTCTGTACCAGGTCTTGGCGGCGCCGTTGCAGAAATCGAACAGAGGAAAAGCCGGTTTTTTGAAAGCGGCTTTTTTCATATATTTGTCCCGTTCCGTCCATTTGCCGTTTACCTTCACCAGCGGATGCTCCCAGGCGGGAGCGCCCAGGAAAACGGCCTTTTTGCCGTTGTTCAGATAGTGCCAGAAGGGGGTGGTGAATTCCTGGGGCAGCCACGCGCCGTCGCAGAAGACCGTCAGGTCATAGGAAGCGCATCCCTTTTCGGCAAGGCTGCCGATATCAGCCGTGGTTACGGAATAGCCGGCTTCCCCGGCGCAGGCTTCGGCGGCCCGGACAAGAGAATCGTCCGGGATAAAAGGCTCCACCACCAGACAGGTCTTAGCCTGCAGGGAAAGGGCAAAAGCAAATAAGGCAAGGACAAAAAAAAGCTTCATACAAAAAACCTCACGAAACTTGTTACGAAAGAATTATAGCATATTTGATTTTTGGGGGCAAGGACTTATCTGCCGCCTTCCCGGCGGAAAAGCGCCATGGCGCTCCGGGTCATCCCGCCGTCACGCTGCGCTGCGCTCTTCCCGTCACCTCGGCGGAAAAGCGCCCTCAGAAGCTTTTCCGGTAAGAGGCCTCAGGAGGGGCCCGGCGAGTGGCAATCGCCGGGAGGACCCTGATAAGAGTACAGACGTGAAGAGCGGTTGGTATTATTGATGGGGGAGCCGAATAAGGAGCGCAGCACAAAGCCCCACGGCGTCATCTCTGCGCAAACGGCAATACGACGAATGCGTAAGCATTCAGGCCGTTTGC
>JAGDAG010000186.1 GCA_017959625.1 Abditibacteriota bacterium
ACTCCTCCTTTGGCATAACTCTTTCGGGAGGGGAGCCCCTTATGCAGCCGGCGGCCGCTTTCGCGCTGCTGGAGGAATTCGGCGGCCGGGAGGGCGACACCTGCATAGAGACCTGCGGTTTCTGCAGCCCCGAAATATTTGGGGAGTTGCGCCGCCGCTGCCGTTTCGTGTATATGGACCTGAAGCTGGCAGACGATGAAGAACACAAAAAATATACCGGCCGCTCCAACCGGCCTATAATTGAGAACCTGGCGCAGCTCAGGGGTTCCGGCGCGGACTATATGCTGCGGGTCCCCCTTGTCCCCGGCATCACCGATACAGACGAAAACCTGCGGGGGCTTTCCCGCCTTGCCGGCTCCTCTCCCGTGGAGCTGCTGGAATACAACACCCTCGCCGGCGCCAAATATGAGGGCGTGGGCAGAAAATACTCTCTCGGCAAAGGCCGCAGCCGCAGCGCGGAAGAAGCCGCCGCCTTTTTTGAGGAGCCGGTGATCCGGCGGTGAATCGGCGGTTATGACTATCCGAACGGCAGCGTAATAACGGCGTCCTTCGGGATGCCTTTATTATTCCGGCGGTTTACGGGCTTTTTGCCGCCCGAGAGCGGGGACGGGAATAAGAATAAAGAAAAATCCATCTTTGTTTAAGTGTCGCCGGAAACGGTGAAACGGGAAGAAAGGATAACTGCCGGGGATATGACGGCGGAAGCCCTAAAAAAGGCTCTTATTATCCGAAAGCAAATACTTTGCCGGCAAAAACAAAAAACCGTTTTTTTGAGAAAATTTTTGAGAGCATATAAAAATGCCGTATAAATATGGTATATTGAAAATGAAGACGGCAATTATTACGACGCAACCTGCGGCGCGGGACCTTGTGAGGAAAGCCAATCCGGTTTTTTACAGTATTTGCAGGAAAATGTTCGTATCAGGTCGGGATTTTGGGTGTGCCGGGGTGACGACCTGACTATTGAAGATTTTTATTCAATTTATAATCCGAGAGTCATTGTCGAGTCTGATAATACTGATGAGGATTAAGGAGCAATAGTTATGAAAGATCAATTGATATTCAGCCTTTTGTTGTCTCTGCTTCTGGCAAATATATGTTTCTGCGATACCTGGACTGTGACGGGCTCCATGCAAAACGGTTCCATGCAAAGTATAGAAACAGAAAAAATAAAGTCAGTGAGAGACGTTGTGACCGAGGAATGGTATACCAACGCCATTAACAGAGAGGACCCGTATGCCAACCAAGGCTGGTCTATAACCAAATATGCCATTGGGGATGTAGATCGCTTGCTGGCAAATGCTCACGACGAGATTCTGGAGAGACTCGAGCCTGTATATCTTTCCGAGGTGCCCGGGGAAGTAAGGAATATGATCCGCGCGAGCGGCAAAGGCGTTCATATTTCTTCTTATAAAGGGATTCCGGATTTTATCATGGGTATTTACAGAAATGACAGGTTCTATCGTTCTGAGATCTTTTCATACAATTTGGATATAGGCAAGTCGAGACTTGTAGAGGTCAACCAGAAATACGGCACCAAAGACGACGGGCTTTTGTATTACAGATATATGGGGTCAAGCTATATAAGCGAGCTGGATGATGATATAGAAAAAGCGGTCGAAAAGCTTCCTGTAGTAGAGAAAGCTGTTCTCCATGGCCGTTTTAAATGTATTTTGTATGATGCAGCCCGATATGCGGCAAAGTATTACCAGCACTTGCTTTTGACCGTAGTCAAGGATAACGGCAAAATAATATGGTATGACAGCGGAACCGAGCTCGGAGACGTTGCCATAACACCCGATGGCAGGTATATGATATCTACGGCTGAAGGAGAGTTTTACGTCACCGTGACCGACGACAGGATCATATCCGAAAGCTATACTCCTTTTGAAAGGGGCTTCATGAATAATATGGCCGGACAATCGCGTTGGCCTTTTATTCCCGTATCATGCAGGATACTTACCGACAACATTGTGAGGCTGGAATATCAAGACGGCTGCGTGGAACACTGGAAGGTGCGGCTTTCCGAAGAAGATATGGAAAAAAATGCCATCGGATGGAACGAATTTTATGAAAGAAGCGGTAATAAACGCCGTTTAAAGCGGGCATATAATCATATTATATGGAGCAATGAAAAAGGGCACGGTACCGGTATAGCGCCGTTGTTTAACAGAAGAGATAACAAAAAGGACGTGCCGGATAAAGAGACGCTTTTGGCATGGGATTATCAGGGCGGCGGTAAGGAACCTGTTTATGATGATATGATCGATATGTCAAAAATGAAAAATGCGCCGGTTTTGGATACTTTACCAAGACAGTCTTCAAAACCGCCGGTTTCCGGAACTGTGTTACGGAAACCGGCTGCCGGGCCAAGTACACTCCAAACCGGCTGGCTTGCCGGCTTTGTCGCCAGAGTGAAGAGCTTTTTTGCCGGGCTGTTTGCATAAACAAGCGAAAGTATGAGCGGGGTCTTGCGGCCCCGCTTTTTTTCGGCGTCGGATCGGCGGTTCCGATACGAAAGCCAACGTAATAACGGCGTCCTTCGGGATGCCTTTATTATTCCGGCGGTTTACGGGCTTTTTGCCGCCTTCCGGGCGGCCCCGGCGCCTCGCTTTTCTTATCCCCCGAAATATGGTATAATTTATATACAGATAAAGCCATAAAACTTTTGATTCAAAGGATAAATATATATGACCCTTTCGGTAAAACCGGACAGTCTTGCCGTCATTCCTCTGGGGGGCGTGATGGAGATAGGCAAAAACATGACCTGCTACGCGTATAACGACAGCATGATCATCGTGGACTGCGGACTGAAATTCCCCAGCGAAGAAATGCCCGGCGTGGATATAGTGATACCGGATATCGCCTTTCTTGAAGAAAACAAAGACAAGCTGCTGGGGGTGTTCCTCACCCACGGCCATGAAGACCACATAGGGGCCCTGCCCTATTTCCTGCGCAAAATCAACGTTCCCGTTTACGGCACGAGGCTCACTCTGGGGTTCGTTTCCAACAAGCTGGAGGAGCACAGGCTGCTGGGAAACGCCGCCCTTTACGAAGTTGCGGCGGGAGACGTTCTGGAGGCCGGCGATTTTGAGATAGAATATTTTCAGGTGGCCCACTCCATCCCCGATACCTGCGGAGTGGTGATACGCACTCCCGCGGGCACGGTGGTGCAGTCGGCGGATTTCAAATTCGACGCCCACGCCGTCAACGGCTACAACGTGGATCTCACGCGCCTGGCGGAGATCGGAAAAGAAAACGTGGCCGCCTTTCTGTGCGACACCACCAACGCCGAAAAGCCCGGCCATACCGGCAGCGAGAAGGAAGTGGGGGAATCCCTGGACAAAATAATCGGCGAAGCGGGGAGCCGCGTCATCCTTGCCGCCTTCGCTTCCAATATACACAGGGTGCAGCAGGTGGTGGATATCGCGGAAAAATACGGGAGAAGGGTGGCCATAGTGGGCCGCTCCATGATAGAAAACTGCCGTATAGCCCAGATACTGGGGTATCTCGCCATACCGGAGGGGGTGCAGATCGACCCGGCGGATCTGGACGCCATACCTCCGGAGAAGACCGTCATTATCACCACCGGCAGCCAGGGAGAGCCCCTTTCCGCTCTCACCCAGATGGCTGCGGAGGAGCACAGATACGTGGATATAATCCCCGGAGACACGGTGATAATCTCCGCGACTCCCATACCGGGGAACGAAGCGGCCATAATCAACACCATCAACAGGCTGTTTGCCCTTGGCGCCGACGTCATCTATCCCCCTATCCACACGGTGCACGTCTCGGGCCACGCCAACCGCGAGGACATACGCATGATGCTCAGCCTTCTGAAGCCCCGTTACCTCGTGCCGGTGCACGGGGAGCCCAGGCATTTCCATCACTTCCGCGACCTGGCGGAGGGCATGGGCTGGAAGGAAGAAGAGATATTCGGCCTTTCGGCGGGAGACGTTCTGGAAATAAACGAGACCGGCGCTTCCGTCACCGGCCGGGTGCCTTCGGGCAGCGTGCTGGTGGACGGCCTGGGAGTTGGCGACGTGGAGGACGTGGTGCTCCGGGACCGTTTCCATCTTTCCACCGACGGCGTGATAATCGCAGTCCTCAACGTGGATATAAAAAACCGGCGCCTCACCCAGCCGCCGGAGATATTTTCCCGGGGGGTCGCCGGAGAGGATATAGCGGAATCGCTGCTGGAGCCCCTGCCGGAAAAAATAGACGAACGCCTGCAGGTGGTGTTCACGGACAACGGCTCCAATCCCGAGGCCATAAAGTCTGCCGTAAAAAGAGTGGTGTCCCGCCACGTTTACGACAAGACCCACAGGCATCCGCTGATAATACCCATAGTCACGGAGTTTTAGGAGAACAGCATGAAAGTAGGAATAACAGGAACTCCCAAAAGCGGCAAAACCACTCTGTTTCAGGCGCTGACCCGCTGCAGAGTGGCGGTCCAGCCCATGGGCAGCGCCCGCCCCAACGTGGGGGTGGTGAACGTTCCGGACGAGCGGGTGGATTATTTTGCAAAGCAGTATAAGCCCAAAAAGATCACCTACGCTCCCATAGAATTCACCGATCCCGCATCGGACGTCTCCGGGGGAAACGAATTCGGCTCCGCCTTTTTTGCGGACGTGCGCAAATCCGACGCCATAGTGGCGGTGGTGAGAGGCTTTGAAAACGAATACGGCGAGGCGCCGAACCCCGCCGGGGATATCCGCCGCCTTACCGAGGAGATACTGCTTTCGGATCTCACTCTTATAGAGACCCGCCTGGAGAGGATAGAAAAATCGCTTCACGGGGCCAAAAAAGGCGCCGCCGGCGCCCCGGAACAGGAAAAGGCTTTTCTTGAGCGTCTGCAGAAATGCCTGGAGGAAGGCAGAAAGCTCGGAGAGCTGGAATATTCGGAAGAAGAAAAAAAGGCCCTCAAAAACTACGATTTCCTTACCGCGCGGCAGGTCATAGCCGTTCTCAACGTGGACGAAAACGAACTCGGGAGCCCTTCGGCGGCGACGGAGGAGTTTGAAGCTTTCTGCAACGGGGAAGGCCTTCCCCACCTGGCTCTGTGCGCCGAAGCGGAAAAAGAGATAAGCAGCCTTTCCGACGAAGAGGAGAGGGAGTTTCTGGAGGATATGGGCATAAAAGAGCCCGCCCGCAACGCGCTCATAAAAAAGACCTACGACGCCCTGGGCCTGATCTCTTTTATCACGGCGGGAGAGCCGGAGGTGAGGGCGTGGACCGTGAAAAAGGGCTCCACCGCCCTGGAAGCGGCGGCGGCCATCCACACCGATATAGCAAAAGGCTTTATCCGGGCCGAGGTCGCCAACTTCAGGGATATACTTCCCGCGGAGACCTGGGAAAACGCCAAGGCGCAGGGACTAGTGAAGCTTTACGGAAAAGAATACATCGTAGAGGACGGCGACGTGCTTTACATCAGGTGCAAGGCCTGAGGAGGATAATATGACAAGGCAAAACAAAGAGATCGCCCAAAGGATCATGACTCTGCGGGAAGACAACGGTCTGTCTCCCGAGGAAATGGCCCGGAAACTGGATATGGCTACCGAAGATTACGTTGTTCTGGAGTCCGGAGAGACCGATCTGCCCATAAGCCTGCTGGAGACCATATCCCAGCTTTTCGGCATACAGTTCAGCATACTTATCACGGGAAGCGAGCCCAAGCTGCGGGTCTACAGCGTGACCCGGAAAGGCGAGGGCACCCATATCAACAGAAAGTCCGAATACAGCTACGAGGCCCTGGCCTCAAACTTTCAGGGCAAGAGCATGATACCCTTCGAGGTGACCGTTCCCGTCAGCGGCGACGTGCCGGTGGCCACCAACGGGCACGAAGGGCAGGAATTCGATTACGTGTTGCAGGGAAGCATCAACATTATCATCGACGATACGGTGATCACCCTCAACGAAGGAGACAGTATCTATTTTGATTCCACCCACAAGCACGGCATGACCGCCATAGGCTCCACCGCCCTGCTTCTGGTGATGGTGGACGCATAGGGAGAGGACGGATGCTGGAAAGATTTCTGGAAAAAACAGAATTTTCTTCTTATGAAGAGATGAAGCGGGATTTCAGGCTGAAGATACCCGAACGCTTCAATTTTGCCTATGACGTGCTGGAGGAATGGGCAAAAACCGACCCGGACAAGCCCGCTCTTTTGTGGACAAATCCGGAGGGCGAGGAACGGCGTTTTTCCTTTGGCGACATAAACGCCTATGCCAACAGGGCCGCCAACGCCCTGGCGGGCTGCGGCGTGGGAAAGGGAGACGTGGTGGCCCTCATCATGAAGCGCCGCTGGGAATTCTGGCCCACCATCATGGCCTGCCACAAGCTGGGAGCGGTGGTGATCCCCATAAACCACCTGATGAAAAAGAAGGATTTCGTTTACCGCTTCAAAATGGTGGACGTGAAGGCTGTGGTGTGCGTCAACGAGGATATGGTGGTAAGGGAGATAGAAAAGGCCTTTGAGGAGTTTCCCGGGATACATACCCGTATCCTTGTCCGGGGCGAAAGGGAAGGCTGGAAAAGCTGGGACGCCCTGACGGAAGCGGCGTCGCCGGAATGGAACAAGGCCTGCCCCACGGAGAACCGCGACCTGATGCTGATGTATTTCACCTCCGGCACCACGGGCTTCCCGAAAATAGTGGCCCACGATTATCTGTATTCCCTGGGGCATATAGTGACGGCCAGATACTGGCAGCGCTGCAGAGACGGCGGCCTGCACCTTACGGTCTCCGACACCGGGTGGGGCAAAAGCGTTTGGGGCAAGCTCTACGGCCAGTGGATATGCGGGAGCTGCGTGTTCGTTTACGACTACGACCGCTTCAACGCCCACGAGCTTTTGTCCCTGGTGGAAAAATACAGGATAACCTCGTTCTGCGCGCCTCCCACCATTTACAGATTTTTTGTGAAGGAAGACCTTTCCCGCTACGATTTCTCGCATCTGGAGCACGTGACCACCGCCGGCGAAGCCCTGCATCCCGAGGTGTTCAACGTGTTTGAAAAGGCAACGGGCAAAAAGATATACGAGGCCTACGGCCAGACGGAAACTGTGGCCGTTCTGGGCACCTTTGAGGGAGTGGAGCCCCGTCCCGGTTCCATGGGAGTGGCGTCTCCCCAGTTCGACGTGGATACCATAGACGCGGACCTGAACCCTACCGAAGACGGCGACGACGGCGACCTGGTGATAAAGCTGCCGGAGGGAGAGCTTCCTCCGGGGCTCCTGAACTGCTATTACAACGACGCCGACAAAGAGATGATAAAGGAAAAGATCCGCAACGGCTTTTTCTTTACCGGCGATATGGCCTGGAGAGACGAGGACGGCTATTTCTGGTTCGTGGGCCGCAGCGACGATATAATCAAGACCTCCGGCTACCGGGTAGGGCCCTTCGAGATAGAAAG